>JAIKWY010000171.1 GCA_024684395.1 Oscillospiraceae bacterium | reverse complement strand
GGTAGATGTAGTTGTCACGGCAGTAGTAACGCTTGCCGCCGTCCGAACCGGTGGAGATCTCATAATTGGCGCTGCCTGTCTTGCCGGAAATGTCCTTGGTAACAAGGATGGTCAGCGCCTCGGTGCTGGTGCAGGCTTCCTTCAGTTCGTCAAAGGTCGTGACCTCAACGATCCTGCCAAGCGCACCGCCGATATCGGAGGCTTTCAGCTTGCCGGAGAAATCCGTGCAGCATCCGGCAAATCCCTGCAAGCCGGCGGTACTCAGCAGCCATTTCTGACCGTTTGCTCCGGTGTAGGCAGAGAGCGAAACGGTATTCGCAGCGGAATCCCATGTCAGTGCCATGTTCGGGTCGGAATAATTGGTGATCTTGTAATACAGTGCTGTACCGTTTGCATCGTTGCCGACAGGTGTGACGTACCAGTGCTGCGCCTGCGCACTTTCCGAGCCGAAGATGACGCAGGATGTGCCGGAAGCCGTTTCGTAGCCAAGCGGCGTGATGAGCTTGCCGGTGCCCATGTTGGTGATCTTGTAGTACTTGCCGTAGCTGCTTTCACCGACGTAATCAAACCGCCAGTTCTCGTTCTGTACGCCGTTGGTCGTCCAGGTATTGAGCGCAGATTTGTCGGTGTAGCCGGAGATATTCAGATTCCGGCTGTTGTCGTAGGTGCTGATGCGAAGAAGCTGCGCCGGGTAATCCACGCTGGCAGCATTCACCGTCATTGCCTGCGGGAATACCATGCCGAGGATTCCAACCAGCATGACCAGTACGACCAGAATTGCATACAAATGATTTGCTTTTGTTCGCTTCATAAGTACCCTCCTGTTCTGAAATTTTGAATAAATATAAGCGGCTTCGTTGAATGTAATTTCAGTATAGCATAAAAGGAATGACAAATCAATCCCATATGGCAACTATTTTATGACGGATCATAATATAATGAACAGAACAAAGGATGAAGCAGTATGATATGCTTCCGCTTTTGTGCTGGATACAGCATACCACAAGCGTTATTTCTCAGTTCTGCCGAAATATCCCTTGAAAAGTGAGGTGAGGTATGGTATAATATGCATAGCATGAAGAATAGATCAGTATGCAGGCAGATGTTCCAAAATGGAGGCAGATATGAACGATACAGAGTACAAAGTTTTAATGATAGACGATGATGAACTGATCGCACGCTCAACATCGGAATATTTCAATATCTTAGGCTTGAAAACCGCCTATGTCACAAGCTATGATGCTGCGGTGGAGTTCCTTGATACACCTGAGATATCACTTCTGCTGCTCGACATCAATCTCGGTGACAGATCGGGCTTTGACCTGTGCAAAAAAGTGCGGGAGAACTATGATATGCCCATACTTTTCATCAGCGCACGCACGAGCGATGACGATGTTATCATTGCACTCAATATCGGCGGTGATGATTACATCAAAAAGCCCTACACACTGGGCGTTCTCTTTGCAAAGGTCAAAGCGATTCTCGGCAGATACGAAAAGGCAAGGGAAGCGGCACTGACTGCTGCTTCATCTGTATCATCCGAAAATACAGCGCATACGGACGAGGGCAGGATCTATTTCCGAAAGGGCGTTTATCTGGATACCTCCATGCACAAGCTGATCATTGACGACAGACAGGAAGAATTCAGAGCGATGGAATACAAGCTGCTCACCTACCTGCTTGAAAATGCGGGCAGAGTCGTGACCAAGGAAGAACTGCTCAAAAACGTGTGGGAGGACGAATACACAGGCGACGGCACAATTTCCGTGCATATCCGTCATATCAGAGAAAAGATCGAGCTTGATGTGAAAAATCCTGCGATCATCAAAACGGTGTGGGGCGTGGGCTATGTTGTAGAGCAGGGCGCTCTCGGTGACGGCGCATGAAAAGCTATATCAGAATCACTGTTCTGACGGCGGTGCTATTTCTTGTTAGCATCCTTCTGTTCGCTGTTCTGACCTCAAAAACCGTCACCACCTCACGGCAAACGATAACTGCACTCAATGATATTGCCCGAACTGCCGAAATACATCGGACAGAGCTTGACACGCTCGGCAATATGAGATATGACGGCAGTTTTGTCATTTTGAATATGACCGATCATGTGCTGTATTCCAACACTGCCGTGTATGATAGGCTGACGGTGGAACAAGCGATGCAAAAGCGCTATCCGTACCAATATCTGAAGGATGACAGCGGTGTCTGGGGCTGTGTTATCATGATAGAGGACGGACTTGACGGATACAGAATGCTCCGCCTGCGTTTTATTGCAGGAATGAGCATCGGCGGTCTGATCATACTTCTCGGTATGATCGGATTCGGGGTATATCTGAACAGAAACGTGATCACACCGTTTCGGAAAATGCAGTCTTTTGCAGGAAAAGTCGCAGAGGGCAGGCTGGACGAGCCGCTCAAAATGGATAAAGACAATCTGTTCGGTGCGTTTTCCGAGAGCTTTGACATCATGCGTGAGGAGCTGTCCGCATCAAAACAGCGTGAACTGGAATTGCAGAAGA
>JAIKWY010000164.1 GCA_024684395.1 Oscillospiraceae bacterium | reverse complement strand
GTCCCAGCCGAACATGTAGTGCGCCTTGCGGATATGCGGGAAGCCCGGTACCGTGGACGTCACGCCCCAGAGCGGGTGCTCCGCCTGCTTTTCAGCGATATAGCGCAGGGGAGAGGTGATCTGCACCGTGAGGGCATTCTCCTCCTGCAAGCGTGAAGTCACGTCAAAGCGCCATTGCCGGTGCATGTTGTCGGTTCTGCCGAGAAGCTCGCCGTTCAGCCGGATCTCCGCAATGGTATCCACGCCGTCAAAGCACAGCACGGCATGGGCATTCTCCGCACAGACGGGTCTTCTGAACCGTGTGGAAAAGGTACAGTCCGCCTCCGAGAGCTGTTTTGCAGCCGTTTCATGTTCTCGGTAATAGGGATCCTCTATCACGCCCGCATCGAGCAAAGTCTGGTACATCGAACACGGTACACTGCATGGATATTGCGCCGGATCCCCCGCCCGCTGCATCTGCCAGTCCGCATTGAGCAGCACCTTCTGCATGTTCTGTTCCTCCTTAAAAAAGCAAAGCCTGCCCCGCCGGAGCCGCTCTGCTGTTGATTTCTTATTTTTATTATAGCATAGGAAGCGGATGCTGTCAATACAAAAAGCGGATGCCCTTTTCAGAGCATCCGCCTGATCGTTACTTGATGATGCGCTCCCGGATGTACTGCTCCAGGAAATCCGCCGTTTTCTCGATGCCGAGACGGCTGGAATTGATGCAGATGTCATATCCACGGGAATCGCCCCATTTGAGGTCGCAGTAGTAGTTGTGGTAGAGCTTGCGGTGACGGTCATGGCGGCGCATGATGCCGGCTGCCTCGTCACGGTTGACCTCTCTCGACTCGCAGATACGGTCGATCTTGGAATCCTCATCCGCCAGCACGAAGATCTTCACGAGACCCGGGTACTCCGAGAGCACCTCATCGGCGCAACGGCCCACGATGACGAACGACTTTCCGGAATCGGCGAGCTTGGTGATGTAGTCGAACTGGATCTGTGCAACGTTCTCCTCCGGCGAACTGGTCATGCCACGGACGGTACGCTTGAGGAAGATGCGGGGCACCTCGTCAAACTTCCGGAGCTTCTCCACGTCGCCGAGCTTCTCAGCGGCGATCGCATCGAGCAGATTGCGGTCGTAGTATTCGATGCCGAGACGTTCTGCCAGGATCTTGGCGATCTCTCTGCCGCCGCTGGCAAATTCTCTGCTGACTGTTACGATAAGCTGATGGTTCAGATGGTTCATTACGATCCCCTCCACACAAGATCTTGCAGACGCCGCCCTAAGTCGGTGCTATCCTAAGTATACCATAGACGGGCGCATTTTGTCAAGTGCGGATTGCTGTTTTATCTGCATGAAAATACAAACCCCTGCCCTGTTCACATGATCTCCGCTCTCTGCATATCCTATACCAGAGCGAATGCTCGGAAAAGGAGCGATGCATATGAAACGACCGGTCATCCTCGTCGCAGGCGGGGATCTTCGATACGGCTATACGGCACAGGCGCTGGCGAAGCGCTATGAGGTGTGGGCGGCGGGCTTCACACGGCAGTTTTTGCCGGATGAACGCATCCGCCTTGTGGGATCGGCAGCGGACGGCTTGCCGGCATGTGATGTGCTGCTGCTGCCGATGCCCGTCTCGGAGGACGGGGTGCTCGTCAACGCCCCCTACTCCCGCCAGCATCTCCCGCTTGCGGGATTCATCCCCAAGATCCGGGAGGGCGGGCTCGTCCTCGGCGGGCGCTTCGGGAAGGCGCAGGCGCTGTTTACACAGGCAGGCATCGGGACGGTGGATTACCTTGCACGGGAGGAGCTGAGTATGCGCAACGCCGTCCCGACAGCAGAGGGTGCGATCCAGATCATGCTCGAAGAAATGCCCCAGACCATCTTTGGCAGCAAAATGCTCGTGCTCGGCTTCGGCAGGATCGGCATCCGCATGGCAATGCTGCTCACGGCGCTCGGTGCGGATGTGACCGTTGTGGCAAGGGATCCCGCTGCAAGAGCCTATGCCGAGATGCTCGGCTGCCGGAGCATCCCGTTCACGTCACTGGCAGAAGCCGCCGCCGGGGCGGATGTCATCTGCAACACCGTACCTGCCACAGTCATCGACAAGAACGTCCTCACGGCGATGCAGCCGGAGACGCTCGTGCTCGATCTTGCCTCCAAACCCGGCGGCGTGGACTGGGATGCCGCACAGACCCTCGGACGGCGTGTTGTGTGGGCGCTGTCCCTCCCCGGCAAGACAGCGCCTGTCACGGCAGGGAACATCATCGCCGTGACCGTGGAGCATATCCTGGAAGAGAGGGGGCTCGCTCATGCAGACACTTGAGGGCGTGCGCATCGGTTTTGCGATGACGGGCTCGTTCTGCACGTTTGCGCAGGCATTTGCACAGGCGGAGCAGCTCGTCTCCCTCGGTGCGGAGCTGATACCGGTCATGTCGGAGCACGCCGCCAACATCTCCACACGCTTCGGAACGGCTTCGGAGATGCGGGAGCGGCTTGAAACGATCGCCGGACGCAAAGCGATCCTCACCATCGAGGATGCCGAGCCCATCGGACCGAAGCAGATGACGGACATCATGGCAGTTGTCCCCTGTACCTCGAACACGGCGGCAAAGCTGGCGCACAGCATCACGGACACCACCGTTACGATGGCGGTCAAGTCGCATCTGCGGGGGCAGAAGCCCGTTGTACTGGCGATCGCCACGAACGATGCTCTTGCCGGGAGCCTGAAAAACATCGGGCTGCTTGCCAATATGCAGCACTACTATCTTGTGCCGCTGCGCCGGGATGATCCGGTGAAGAAGCCCGCCTCGCTCGTGGCAGATTTTTCCCGCACGGCAGAGACCGTCCTGAAAGCGCTCGCCGGTACCGGATAACAGAAATGCGCCCATGCTGCTGCACGGGCGCATTGTCTTGCAGATGTTTTGTTGATCCTCATAAAAAGGTGGTTAAAGGGGCGCAGCCCCCTTAACCCCCCTCCCCCAGAAGCGGGGGAGGGAGTAAACTTTACTTATCTATTGGGGTAAGGGGGATCGTTTATTTCAGATGCTCCTTCATGTATGCGCCGAAGGTACCCTCGCCGCCGGCACCGATATGTGCCGCATACTGGAGCGTGAACGCCGCATCGGAAGCATTGACGAGCTTGTCGCCGTTGACATCCGCACGGGTGGTCTGCTCCGCTGTGAAGGTGGCATCCTTGCCGGCGCCGATGGTGGCAGCCTCGATCAGCATGAGCGCTGCATCGGAAGCGTTGACGACCTCGTCCTCATTGATCATGCCGAGCCCCTCGATCGTTGTCGGATCGAACGCAGGCTGTTCAGAGCCGTCCGTGAGCTGGGACAGGTAGGTCTTCTCCGGTGCTGCCGACGAATAGTAGGCATACAGCTTCGACTGTACATCGCTGACCGAAGCAGTGACGAATGCTGATACAGTGTCTTCCTCCGCAGTCGCATCGGCGATCTCATACGCCTTGGCCGGATCCTTTTCATCGAGATGATGGATCGCAAGTGCCGGAGTCATCATGCCTTCTTTCAGCGAATAGTATGAGTTCATATAGGCAGGCACAGTGCTGCTGCTGTAGATCGGATCCGTATAGGGATAGACCTTTTTCTCGCCCTCGGCTGTTTCGGCCAGAATCACATCGGCTTTCAGGTTCACCAGAGAGGTCTCCTCACTGGCGGAGCAGAGATGCAGCAGTTTTCCGTCTGCGCAGGAATACGCATCGAAGAAGTTACCGTCACCGGCACCGACATACAGATAGGTGTCATCGACGATGTAATACCAGGCAGGCTCAGTGTTTTCCAGCCAGAGCTTGCTGACGGGAGCCAGATCCTCGGAATTGAGGACACCCTCAGAGGGCTCGGTCTTGTATTCCTTCCAACCGTCGGCGATGTTCTTCTTGAACTCGTCCAGCAACGGGCGGAAATCGCCGTTATACTCTACCGGTGCAAGCAGGCCGGTCGGATATACCGGATCGCCGGATGCGAACACGATCTCGCCGAACGACTGTGCCTTCTCGTCAGCGAGAGCCAGCAGGTCATTGCCCTCGAGATCCGTGAGCTTCTTTGCACGGAACTCCATGGTATACTTGCCGGTCTCGATATCGGCGGGCAGTGTATAGGTGATCACGAGGTTGACCTTGCCGTAATTGGCTGCGTTTCCGTTGATGGTAAGGCCATTCTGGATCAGCGGGCTGAATGTGACAGTGAACGGCAGTTCATCGGCATTGACGAGCTCGAACTCTGCTGCGCCGATGGAGTTGCCGACAGCGAACATATCCACTTCAGAGGTGACGGTGACAGTCGCGCCCGGACAATGGCTCGGCTTCGGAAACATCCTCTGCAGGTAGGCGTCGGTGTATTTGCCGACAAAACTGCCGATGCTCTCAAATTGCAGCTCCTTTGCCGCCGCATAGCTCTGTGCGGAGGAGCTGTCATAGCCTGCGATCGTGCCGGAGAAGGACGGGCCGCCGAAGTTGGTCAGCATCCCCACAGGATCGTACAGCGGGTTCTGGATGGTGATCTTTGTCAGACCGGTGCAGCCGTTGAAGATATTGGGCGTTCTGGCATCGGTCAGAGAAGCCGGCAGAACGACAGAGGTGATCTCCGTGTTGCCTGCAAATGCCGTGCTCGGGATGGACTCCACACCCTCCGGGATCACGACCTCGCCCTTGCAGGCGGAGCCGTCGATGAGGTTGTTGTTGATGATGACGAGCGGGTTCTTCTTCTGGAGGCTCTCGAACCACGGCGTACCGGAGAAGGCAGTGCTTTCAATGGCTTTCCAGGATTCCGGAACGGTCACGTCTGCCAGATTGGTGCAGCCGCTGAATGCGCCGGTGCGGATGCTTCTGCTGTCATACTTCGGTTGGGCTGAGGGCAGCTCGACCTTGGTCAGACTGGTGCAGCCGGTAAATGCCTCGGAATCAATGGTATAGAGCCCGCCCGGGAAGGTGACGGACTTCAGACCGGTGCAGTTTGCAAAGATACGGGAGGGCAGCACTTCCACGGCCTCCGGGATGACAACGGAGGTCATGCCCTCGGCATCCTCAAAGGCATTCGCCATGAGATAGTTCACAGTGTCCGGGATGACCACATCACCGGTGGCAGTATGCGCTTCGAGCAGAACGCTGTTGATGATGACGAGCGGGTTCTCCTCGATCCGGTCTGCGAGCCAGGCAGTGTCCTTGAACGCATCACGATAGATGCTGTTGAGCTGATCGCCGTAGGTGATCGTCTTGAGGTTGGTGCAGCCTGCAAAAGCACACTCCCAGAGAGTCTTTACATCTGCGCCGAGGTCAGCCTCGGTCAGGTTGGTGCAGTTCTGGAACGCATAGCTGCTGACACTTGTGATGCCGTCCTCGACAACGACCTTCTTGATCTTGTCACGGCTGTCCGCCCACGGCGCCGGATCATAGTCCGAGATGTACGGCATGGAGCCGTTGCCGCTGATGCGGAGCGTGCCGTCGCTCAGCAGTTCCCAGTCCACATAGGTCGCTTTGCCTTCCGCATCGACGGAGCTGCTCCAATGGCTGGATGCATCGCCGGACGAATCATCGGTATCGCCGATGGTGAGCGAACCGGAATCGAGGACGATCGGATCGTAGAAGCTCTCGGAAGACTCCGGCAGATCCGCCGTTTCTTCTGCGGCAACGCTGAGTACCGCACCGGAACCGATGAGCAGGGCTGCACAGAATGCCGCTGCTGCTATGACTTTGTTCATGAATAAGACCCCCTGTTATGTTGATTCCCATTCTGCAAAACTGCATATGAGTTATTCTTATTATAGCATAAGGGCATGAAAAATGCAAGAGGGGGCGTACATCTTCCGGCACAGCAGGAAAACTGAGAGCGTCACTCTCTCTATATTCATCATCATATCACATTTTGTTCATATTTAGTTCATCTTAATGCGTTATAATACTATTATATCATCGGTACATTTTTGTGCATTATGCAGAAAAGAGGGCACCATGTTTGAACACCGACCATTGACGGCGCCGGACGGCATCTTCACGCCGCTCTCCGGCAGGCAGCCACGCTGTGTGTATTGCTGCCGGATCACGACATACTCGCCGGCTGCCGGAGCTTTCATCCGGAAATACTATGACGCCGCCCGCAGACGGGGCGTCATCTTGGAGGGCGGCATCCCCAACCCGACCCCGGAAAATATCTCCTACTACCAGGAGATCATGGGCGCAGCCTTCCAGATGTCGAAGGGCTTCCTCAATTCGAGCCTTGCCAAGTGGCTCCCGCGCATGAGCAACGAACAGCGTGAGTCTGTCGCATCTGCCATGTTCTCCGTGCTCGACGGGATGCAGAAGCAGGGCAAGAACGAGAATATGCTGAAAAACGCCTACACGAAATTCATGTGCTGGCTGTACTATAAATTCGAGCGCATCACCGCCCAGCTCGGCGACAACGAGATCCCGAAGATCCTTTACGAGGGCAGTATCACGAACTACGAGCTGCTCATGCTCGATCTGCTGTCGCAGGCAGGCTGTGATGTGGTGATGCTGCTCTACAAGGGCGATGTGGATTACCAGAAGCTCGACCCCTCCTCGAAACTGTCGCAGGTGCTCAGTTTCCCCGGCAGTACGCCCTTCCCGGCGGACTACAGCCTGAAAGCCGTCCGGCAGGCGATCCAGAAGGAAGCCAACCGGATCCGCATCTACGGGCAGCTGCCGACCGTGACATGCAATGTCAACAGCTGGACGGACGAGAAGCCGTTCGATGCGCTCCGCAAGCCGCTGAGAGAACGGGGCAGCGACCAGACGCACTGCTGCACCTGCTTCTTCCGGATGAAGGGCGTGGAGGATAAACAGACCTACCCGAACGAGCTCTTCCGGCTGTATGACGATCTGAAACAGACCGGACGCAGGATCCTGATCCTCGAACAGGGCATCCCGGAGCCGACCAATGTGGAAATCCAGTCCGTGCATCGGAGCAATTTCACCGACGTCGATCGGGTGCTGCAAGTGCTTGCGGCGAACCTGCAATTTCCGGCGAGCCAGGAGATCCATCGGATGATGGTCAAGGCGTTCCTCGATCTGATGTTTGAGGCATATGACGGAGGACAGAGGAACCTCAACCAGCTCACCAATACGGCTGTCATCCTCATCAGCTGGGTCCATCGCTATCAGGAAAAGCTCTTCCATTCCTGGAAAGCGCCTGAAACAGCGGTCGTTCTGCTGCTCGGCGGCTGCCGTGACGAGCGGGAGACGCTGTTCATCCGCTTCCTGACAAGGCTCCCGGTGGACATCATGATCCTCGTGCCGGATCTGAACAAGGTCTGCTGCCTACAGGATCCTGCGCTGCGGGAAATCGGCTTCCCGGACAGCCTTGTCCAGAACAGCTACCCGACCGATGCTTCCCAGATCGTGGTCGGTACCACTGCCTACCATGCAGAGCGGGAGCTGGATACGATGCTCTATGACGACACCGGCATGTACCGCAACCAGCAGTACGGAAAAGCCGATGCCGTGACGCTCCGGACGATGTACGAGGAGATCGCACTTTTATGGAAGGAGGAAGCCCGCTTCCGCCCGAACTTCGGCGTCAACAACCATACCGTCAGCATCCCGGTCATCTTCGCCAAGGTCTCCGGCGTCAAGGATTCCGATATCCCAGCCTACTGGAACAGCATCAAGGAGCTGGTCACAGAGGACACCTTCGCCGTGACAAAGCCGCCCTACCGCTCCAACCTGATTCCGAGCCCGCTCCAGAATACCGTGGGCGAGTTCTTCGACAAGGGACGGCTGAACAAGCAGTATATCCGCTGTCACCCGAGCTACCAGTACGGCTTCCTGCGGGAGGAGATGCAGGATCATATCCTGGACAAGCTCCAGCTCCTGATCGACAGCAAGATGATCTGCAACCTCACCGGCGCAGAATTTCTCATCGCTTCGACCATCCTCAGTCTCGACATCGAGATGGTGCGGCTGATCCAGCGCTTTGACTTCACCAAAGTCCCGCCGAAGTTCGTCTACGTGAACACCGGCGAGGCGATCATCACCCCGCAGGATGCGATCATTGCAGCATTTTTACACCTGATCGGCTTTGACGTACTGTTTTGGGTACCGACAGGCTATCAGAGTGTGGAAAGATATTTCAAGCCCGGACTGCTCGAGGAGCACCAGATCGGCGATTATGTCTATGATCTGAATGCCCCCGACCTGAAACGTCTTACCGTTAAGGCGAAAAAGGCGAAGAAGAGCGGATCCTGGCCATCTATTTTCAGGAAAAGAGGTAAATGAAATGGCACTGAATTTTGGAAAACCCGAGCAGCCCATCATCACAACGGCTGACCCCGTAAAGACCACGGAAAATGTGGAGGTAGCACCTACACAGTATGACATCGTGGCAGACCGTGCGCAGATGAGCACAGCGCTGGCGCATACGCCCGAGGTCGAAGCGATCTCTGCCCAGATCGAGGTCTTCAACCTGGATTCGATCGTGACCTTCGGTTCTGAGGCAGCAGAGCAGATCTCCAAGTCCTCGGACATGGTGCTCAACAGCATGAACATGTCCCAGCTCGACGGTTCCAGCGAGCTGCTGAAAACGCTTGCCAATATCATGTCGAAGTTTGACATCGAGGAGATTAAGGACGATCCGTCCTTCTTCGGGAAGCTGTTCGGCGGTATGCGCAAGCAGCTCGACAAGATCCTTGCCAAGTACCAGACGATGGGCGGCGAGGTGGACAAGATCTTCGTGCAGCTGCGCAAGTATGAGGACGAGATCAAGCAGTCCAACCGCTCCCTTGACGAGATGTTCAATGCCAATGTGGAATATTACCACGAGCTGGTGAAGTACATCATCGCCGGCGAGCAGGGCTGTCAGGAGATCGAGGCATATATCGCACAGCGCACCGCAGATTATCAGGCAAGCGGTGACGAGTCCATCCAGTTCGAGATCACCCAGCTCAACCAGGCGCTCATGATGCTCGAACAGCGTGTACAGGATCTGCGCACGGCAGAGAGCGTGGCAATGCAGTCCATCCCGATGCTCAAGACGATGGAGTTCAGCAACTACAACCTCATCCGCAAGATCAACTCCGCCTTCATCGTAACGCTGCCGGTCTTCAAGCAGGCACTGGCACAGGCGATCCTGCTGAAGCGCCAGAAGATCCAGGCAGAGGCGATGGCAGCGCTCGACGAGAAGACCAACGAGATGCTCATCAAGAACGCCCAGAACACCGTGGAGACTTCCAAGCTGACAGCACGTATGGCATCCGGCAGCTCCATCCAGATCGAGACACTCGAAAAGACATGGCAGACGATCATGACCGGTATCGAGGAGACCAAGCAGATCCAGGACGAGGCACATGCCAAGCGCATCGAGGATCAGAAGCGCCTTGCGGTCATCAAGGAGGACTTTCAGAAGAACTACCACATGCCCGACAAGAAGTAAGTCAAGATACAAAAAAGAGGACAGGTCAAGCCTGTCCTCTCAGTCTGTCAAAAAAGTGCCGAAGGCACAAAACGGGGTTTTTAGGGGCGGAGCCCCTAAAGCGGCTGCGGTGCGCAGCACCGCCTAGAATTCCTCCCCCGCTTGCGGGGGAGGTGCCGCCGAACGGCGGCGGAGGGGGCACCCGAAGCGAGAAACCGGGGTTTCTCGACAAGCTGAGAGGACAGGTCAAGCCTGTCCTCTTTTCTATTTATTCAGTTTTTGTGGAAAGGATCGTTGTCGTTGTCGTCCCACCAGTGATTCTTCCACGACGGCTGGTCGCCGGACATCTGTTTCTTCTTGGACTTGTTGCGCATCCGGGTGAAGAACATTTTGATCATGTACCAGAGCTCCGGGATGAAGAATACCAGGAAATTGAGGAGCGATACAAGGATCGCAATACGCTGTGACCACGGAGAGAAGACGAAAAGATACGTCAGATAGAGCAGATCCACAAGGGCAAGCCATTTCAGCTTGATCGGAAGAATGAAGAACAGATAGACCTTGTGGTTCGGGAACAGCGTCGCATAGGCAAGGAACAGCGACAGATTCAGGAAGTAGCTCGTCGCATAGCCGGTGATGAGTCCGCATATGATGGAGCCGATCATGCCGGCGAAGTAGTAGACATTGAACCGGAAGCTGCCCCATTGCGCTTCGAGCGCCGTGCCGATGATCCAGTAGAAATACAGCGTAAAGGCAACGGTCAGGATGGAATAGCCGGGCGGTATGAAGATGAACGTCACCACCCGCCAGATCTGCCCGTGCAGGATCGCATCCTTGTCGAAGGCGATGAGCGAGCTGAGGTTCGTTTCGTAGTTCGGGTTGGTGAATATGTCAATGACGGCGACGATCGCCATGCCGAAGATCAAGATCGTCATGAGGTTCGGGATGGCAATCTTTCCGAAGCGCCGTTCGAGCTTGTTGAGCCAGTTATTGTTATTCATGGGCCCCTCCTTTGCTTTGTATATTAAGTATACCCTAAAATGCAGGGAATGTCAAGTGGCGCTGTGCAATTTGGGCTGTCTGTATCGCCCGTCACGGCTTTGTCTTCTTTTGTACAAAACGATAATAATGTATAAAAAACCATTGTTTTTTGTCATATTCAACAAAATTTCCACAAAACCCAAGCGAATAAATCGGCTTTTCCTTTCTTGTATTTTTTACTGATTTCATGTATAATAGTAATATCAATGTATTTTCGGGAATGATCCTCTTCCCGGTATGATTGGAGAGTACAACATGAAGCTTCACCAGAAGATCCTGCAAATCGTATCGGCAGTTGCGGTGGCTGCATCTGCGATACCCTTACAGGTCAGTGCTGCCATTGCTGTCCCGCCCGGTGCCATCGGCTCGGTCACGGTCAGCAGTGCGACCACATTCTATTATGATACCCCGGCCTCCGGCGGAATAGATGCCATGTGGGCAGAAGCGGCAAAGGCGGATTCTGCGATCGTCAAGCTCTATGCCGACTGGACGGCGAAGGACGGCTCACAGCTCGTCAAGGACGGGAACGGCACGGCACCGGGCGGTGCGCTCTGCATTTCCTCCGGCTCGGAGATCACCATTGACCTGAACGGCTATGTGATCGACCGCACGCTCGGCGTTGCTATGGAAAACGGCGAGGTCATCTATGTTGAAAACGGCGGCACGCTGAACCTCACGGATACGAGCGGCACGAACAACGGAAAGATCACCGGCGGCAACAGCACCAACACAGCCGGCGGCATCCAGGTGGAAAACGGCGGCAAACTCAATCTCTGGGGCGGTGCAGTTTCCGGCAATACCACGGAGACGAGCGGCGGCGGCATCTTCCTTGCCGGTGCGGACAGCTCTCTGTATATGACGGGCGGCACCGTGTCCGGGAATACCGCAGCGGTCAGCGGCGGCGGCATTGCCGTTGTGGACGGCACCATGCGGATCATCTCCGGCGCCTTCACTGACAATACAACGAACGGAACGGGCGGCGGCATCTATATCCAGGGCGGCACGGCGGATCTGACGGGCTGTAAGGTCACGGGGAACCATGCGCTCATGGGCGGCGGCATCTGCACGAATGCGGATGCAGTCCTGATGCTCAAGGACGGCACGAACGTCCAGAAAAATGCCCTCACGGCGATCGAAGCGGCAGAGGGCGAAACGGCACCGGAAAGCGTCGGCGGCGGTATCCTTGCGATGTCCGCCAGACCGATCAAGCTGACCGGAGCGCCGACCGTGACGATGAATACCAATGCGGAAGGCCGTCAGAGCAACCTGGTGTTCTATGCCGAGGAAGGGCGCATCTATTCCGAAGGACGCCTTGAAAACGCCGGCGTTTCCGATACGGCAAAGCTGAGCGTGAGCTTCTGCGGCGGCTCGGAGCGGGATCATTACCTTGCCTCCGGCTGGACACAGCAGGGGATCCTGAGCATGGATTCGGCGGATTTCTCGCTGTATGAGGATGAGGGGATGCTCTATCTGCGCAGACCTGCCTCACTGCCGGGAACGTGGTTCTTTGTGCTGATCGGTGTCGGCACGGCGCTGATTTTGTCCGTCATCGCATTCTTCGTGCTGCGCTATATTTTTAAGAAGCACAATAAGAAGAAGCACAAGAGAAAGAAAAAGCCTGTTCATCAGGCTGAATAATGAAAAAGACCGCAGCACGGACGCTGCGGTCTTTTTGTATCGGATCAATGGCATGGTCTTCTTGACATCAAAAAACCCCGGAGCAAAAACTCCGGGGATGAGTGCGGATAAAAGGACTTGAACCTTCACCGGGTTGCCCCGACTAGCACCTGAAGCTAGCGCGTCTGCCAATTCCGCCATATCCGCATATCTATTCAATTGACCCTGTTACAGGAAATGGTGCGGATAAAAGGACTTGAACCTTCACCCGGTTGCCCGGACTAGCACCTGAAGCTAGCGCGTCTGCCAATTCCGCCATATCCGCATGTATATAAAACCCTGTAACAGGGGAATGGTGCGGATAAAAGGACTTGAACCTTCACCGGGTTGCCCCGACTAGCACCTGAAGCTAGCGCGTCTGCCAATTCCGCCATATCCGCATACATTTCCTGAATTCAATTGCTGAATCCAACGCTATTTATTATAGCACATCTCAAAACGTTTGTCAAGTGTTTTTTTCAAATTCTCTGAAAGAGATTTTCAGAAAATGACTTTTTTTCAAAAAAGACTGGAAATCCGGCGGAAAGTGTGGTATAATATAAAGACTGATATTTTTTAAAGGATGTGAACCTATGCCCATTTATCTCGATAATGCGGCAACAACGAAGCCTGCACCAGCGGTGATCGAAGCGATCACGGAGGCGCTGTCCCGGCATTACGGCAACCCGTCCTCCCTCCACCGGATGGGACTGGAAGCGCAGCTCATGGTCGATGACGCACGAAAGACCATCGCCGGTGCGCTCGGCACGGAGAAGGACTGTATCCTGTTCACCTCCGGAGCGACTGAGAGCAGCAACCTTGCCCTCCGGAGTGCAGCAGCGGTGTATGGGCGCCGGAAGAAGCATATCATCACCTCGGCGGTGGAGCACGCCAGCGTCCGCAGCACGATCGACGCCCTCGAACAGCAGGGCTATACCGTCACCCGTGTGAAGCCGGATGAAAACGGCGTATTCCAGGCCAAGGACTTCCTCGATGCCGTCACGCCGGATACCTTCCTTGTCAGCGTGATGCTGGCGGAGAATGAGACCGGGCGCATTCTGCCCGTGCAGAAGCTCTTCCGGATGCTTCAGAAGAAATACCCCGACATCATCCGCCACTGCGACGTCGTGCAGGCATTCATGAAGCTCCCTGTGAGTGTCAGCGACCTGCCCGCCGACCTGCTTTCCATGAGCGCCCACAAGATCCACGGCCCCAAGGGCTGCGGGGCGCTGTACATCCGCAAGGGCATCCGGATGCAGTCCATCGTGACCGGCGGCAAGCAGGAGAAGGGCATCCGCCCCGGCACGGAAGCCTCCCCGCTGATCGCAGGCTTCGGCGCAGCGGTGAAGCTCATGCAGCCGACCATCGCAGAGCGTTATGCTTATGTATCTGAGCTGCGGGCGCTGCTGCTCGAAAAGCTCGGGGAGCTGCCCTATATCACGCTGAACAGTGACCCGGAGGGCTCGCCCTATATCGTGAATTTCTCCGTGAAGGGCATCCGGTCCGAGATCATGCTGCATTTCCTTGAAGACGAGGGCATCTACGTGTCGAGCGGTTCGGCATGTTCCAAGGGCGTGCAGAGCGGTGTGCTCGGCGCCTACAACATCCCGGATGCACAGGCAGACTGTGCGCTCCGTGTCAGCTTCTCGGAGGAAACCACCGCAGCGGAGATCGACGCACTGATCGCTGCCATCGAAAAGGGGCAGGCGACACTCATACATAAGAAGTAGGCTGATCGCCGGTGTGAGCCTGCGCTACAGTATTTTGGAATATTATAGAAATCTTGGAAAGGACAATTGATCATGAAAGAAGTCATCCTTGTAAAATACGGCGAAATGGCACTGAAAGGGCTGAATAAGGGCTCTTTCGAGGACGTGCTGTTCAAGAATATCAAGTACCGTCTCCGTCCGCTCGGACAGTTTGCCTACAGCGGCGCACAGTCCACCATCTATGTCGAGCCGCTCGATGATTCCATCAACCTCGATGAAGTCATCTCCCGCCTCCAGAAGGTCTTCGGCATTGCCACGCTCTGCCGTGCCTGCGTGTGCGAGAAGGATTTTGACGACATCCGGACAAAGGCGCTGACGTATCTGGAGGAGGCGTTCGAGACGGCATCCTCGTTCAAGGTCGAGGCAAAGCGTGCCGACAAGAGCTTCCCGATGAAGTCGCCCGACATCTGCCGTGAGCTCGGCGGTGCCCTGGCGGAGGCGTTCCCGGATGTGTGCGTTGACGTCCACAACCCGGATGTGACCGTCATGGTCGATATCCGTGATACCCATGCCTATGTCTATGCCGGAAAGATCCGTGGTGCAGGCGGTCTGCCCCTCGGTACGAGCGGCAAGGCGATGCTCCTGCTCTCCGGCGGCATTGACAGCCCGGTCGCAGGCTATATGATGGCAAAGCGTGGCATCCGTGTTTCGGCGATCCACTTCGTCAGCCCGCCCTACACCTCCGACAGAGCCCGCCTCAAGGTGGAGCAGCTCTGCGAGAAAATGACTGATTACTGCGGGGATATGCATTTCTACTGCGTACCCTTCACCGAGATCCAGGAGCAGCTCAAGCGCCGCTGCCCGGAGGAGTTCTTCACCATCCTGATGCGCCGCATGATGATGCTGATCGCCCAGGAGATCGCCAAGAAGGAGGAAGCCCTCGCCCTCATCACCGGCGAGAGCGTCGGTCAGGTCGCCAGCCAGACCATCCAGGCGATGGTCTGCACGGATGCAGTATGCAAGTGCCCGGTCTTCCGTCCCTGCATCGGCATGGACAAGACGGAGATCATCGAGATCGCACGCAAGATCAACACCTTCGACATCTCCATCCAGCCCTATGAGGACTGCTGCACCGTGTTCACGCCCCGTCACCCCAAGATCCGCCCGCAGCTCGAAGCCATCGAAGCAGCGCAGGAGAAGGGACATTTCGAGGAAATGATCGAACGTGCCGTCGCCGGAACAGAGTGCAAGACTTTCCGGGTGGGGCAGTGACAGGACTTGATTTTACAGCAGTATTTCGGATGAAATACTGATCTGACAATGAAAGAATTAAAATGGCGGGGCGGGGTGCGCCAGCACCCTCTCTTATCCTCCACCGCAGGGGGAGGTGCCGCCGAACGGCGGCGGAGGGGGCTTCCGAGAGCTTTCTCTATAAATGGAAAGCTGCGGTCGGCACTCCGGCTTTCAACATCTTTCCACAGTTGCAAAACGACGTGAAAAACCCGCAGAAAGTATACATGTTGCACAATAATCATAGAGCAACTTTGTATCTGTTGTCAATTACAGAGATTCGCATACCCCAAATCTTGACAAAGTATTACATATTGTAGTAGAATAAAATTGAGCATGTATAACTGGAGGATGCAGTATGAGCAAATTCCCGGAAGAATCCCTGGAAAATGAGGAATCTCTTTCCGAAAGCACCGGGTCGGCAGCGGCTGATCCGCACGATAAATTTCTTGCGATCAAGTCTGCACTCCGCACCCAGGAGTCAGAGCGGCAGCAGGAGGAAATGCGTGTGTCGGTCGCTGACAAGATCCAGCGCATGAAGGATGCCAAGGGCAACCCCGACGACCAGCCCTATGAACGAGCGGCTGCACCGGAGCCCGAAGCCCCTGCCAATGTGCCGGCACCCCCGGTAAAGAAGAAAAGCAAGAAGAACGACCAGAAGTCAAATAAATCGAAAAAAGCCAAGAAAACGCCGAAAAAGCAGAAGCGCCGTGGACCGGATCTGTTCCCGAAGCGGGGAGACAGTCCCTTCGAGGTCATCCGGAAGTGCATCTTCCTGATGTCGTGCACGGTGTTCATGGTCTGTCTGTTCCTGATCGGGCAGTATTACTGGGAGAACTACCAGAATGCGCAGACCCTGAAGGAGGTCGAGGAGATCTACGACCCCAACCGGCGTGTACCGACCGAGGAGACGCTCCCGAAGGAGGAGGGCTACGAGTACTACGGGCTCCTTCCCACGGTAGAACAGCTCCTGGCACAGAATCCTGAGATCATCGGCTATATCCGGATCCCCGATACCGTGGTCGCCTATCCCGTGCTCCAGCACAAGGTGCCGGAAGAGGGCAATTCCTACTATCTGGACAAGAACTACCTGCTCCAGCATGAGAAGGCTGGTTCGATCTTCATGGATTACCGGAACTATTTCGACTTTGTCATCGACGGCAGAAAGCAGTTTGAAAACTCGGACAACCTGATCGTGTATGGTCACAATATGCATGACTATTCCATGTTCGGCAGTCTGAAACGCTATATCAATGAGGCGAACTATTACGATGCGCACCCCATTGTGTATTTCAACTCCAACTACCGTCAGTACACGTACAAGATCTTCGGCATGATCATCGTGGATGTGGACGATGAGACAGACACGAAGTTCGATTACTGGAATACACTTGATTTCGAGGATGAGCGCCATTTCTATGACTATGTGAATGAGGTGAAGCGCCGCACCGTGCGCCTGACGGATGTGGATGTCAAGTACGGCGACCAGATCCTGACGCTCTCCACCTGCAACAGCACCTTCTCGGAAGGCAGACTGGTGGTATTCGCACGTCTGCTGCGGGAAGGCGAAGAGGAGATGGAGGGCTGCACCAGCAAGCCGAATCCCAATATCAAGTGGCCGAACAGCTATTATAAGTGGCGCAAGAACACCTATGATCCGAATGCGGAGTTCGTTCCTTACGGTTGATCCGGCAGAAAGGAAAACACATGGCAATTCAGAATCCCAATATACCACCTAAAAATCTGAACCAGAAACCGAACGGCAAGCTGATCGCCATCATCTGCGGCGCCGTCCTGCTCGCAGGCGGCATCACAACGGGCATCGTCCTGCTCGTCAAGAGCCACCAGAAGCCGGTGGAGGAGAGCAGCATCGTGGAAACGCTGCCGCTCACCGAAGCCACGACTGAGGCGGAGACCGAGCCGGTGACCGAAGCCACGACCGAAAAGCCGGGTCTGAGCGACCGTGCCAAGGAGCTGCTTGCGCAGAATCCCGATACGGTCGGCTGGATCTCGATCGAGGGCACCAAGGTGGACAACCCGATCGTCCAGTGCGGCGACAATGAGTACTACCTCGACCATAGCTTTGAAAGAGAATATTTCCGTGCCGGCACGGTGTTCATGGACTACCGTGACGTCTTTGGCGTGGATGATGAGGAGCAGTCCGAGAACATCATCCTCTATGGTCATAATATGGCAAACAACACCATGTTCGGATCGCTGCGGCGCTACCGTCAGGATCCGTCCTACTACAAGAAAGCACCTTTTGTAACGCTGGAGTCCAACTACCGGACGTATGATTACGTGATCTTCGGCCTGGTCATCACCGAAGGCAGTGCCAAGGCTACCTGGCGTTATTGGGATATGGAGAATCTCTCGATGCGTTCCCGGTTCAATGCCTATGTCGAGACAGTCCGCCAGAAGAACCTGATAGAGATCCCCGTGGATGTACAAATGGGTGACAAGCTCCTGACGCTTTCGACCTGCTATTCCGACAAGGACGATTCCCGTTTCCTTGTCATCGCACGCCGATTCCGTCCGGGCGAAACAAAGGAAAGCTTTTCCGCTCTGACAGCGGAGGAGACCAAGGCCGAATAAGAGGGTATTCGTATGAAAGATCAAAGTAGCATAAAACGCATACTTGCGGCAATGACGGCAGCCGTCCTGACGGCAGTCTATCAGCCGCTCAGTGTGGTGATCGCTGAGGATGAAGCGGTCACGGAAGCATCGGAGGAAGCTGCGGTCGAGACCGTGGCACCGACCGAAAAGCCTGTTGAAAAGCTCAGCTCTGTCACGATCGTACATACTGCCGAGATCTCCGAGGAGGACTATCAGCCGACAGATTGGTGGAAGGCAGATATTGACGAATACGAGGACATGTCGCTGGTCAAGTACGAGACCGTCGGCGGCGGGGCATCCGGTGAACCGGAGCTGCTTGCCGAGGGCAGAAACGATACCATCATTTCCAATGCCATGACAGAATCTGCCGTATCCTCCACAGAGGCGGGGACATTTGCCTTCACGAGCTACGGCTGGGGGCACTGTGTCGGTTTGAGCCAGAACGGTGCCAACTTCTACGCAAAATACGGCGGCTGGAACTACCGGGACATCCTGTTCCACTACTATCCGGGCACGGTGCTGAAAAACACCGGCACCGCCGAGACAGAGACCGTGACTGTGCAGGGCGTTCCCGGCAATGTCCTCCAGCAGGTCGCCGAGATCGTCAACCGTGAGATCGGACCGTCGTTCCATCCGGAATGCATCAAGGCGCAGGCAGTCGCTGTCTATACGTATATGAAATACCACGACAACGATGCCCACGACCTCAAGGGCAAGCCCGATCCGCCGCAGAGCCTTGTGGATCTCTGCGCACAGGTGCTCGGCGAAGCGCTGTACTATAACAACGACTACTGCCTGACGATGTTCTATGCATCCTGCGGTGCGATCACCGCAAACTGCAATGACGTATTCTCGGCAGACATCCCGTATCTCCGCAGCGTGGCGAGCGAATATGACTCCCAGTACGACCCGCACTGGGGCGATGTGGTGTATTATTCCATCGACGAGGTGCGCAACCGCATCCAGGGCGAATACGGCATCACGCTGTCCTCGAATCCGGAAAACTGGATCAAGCTCGTGGAGGGCAACGGCGGCTACGTGAACAAGGTCATCATCGACGACCAGATCACGGTGCGTGGCTATCCGTTCAGCTCGGTGATGGGTCTGAAATCGCCGAAGTATACCTATATCGTCAACACCGGCAACGGTCCTGAGCCGACGCCGACAGAGGCACCGCAGGAGGAGACCGAAGCGCCTGCTGATGTGCAGGAGAATGCGGCACCGCCTGCCGCAGAGGTACCTGTGGAGACAGTGCCGGCTCCGGCAGAGCCCGATCCGGATCCCGTTCCTGCACCGCAGGAGGAGGATCTTGCACCGCCGCCCATGCCTGGAGATGACGGCGGGATGGATGCACCGCCGCTTGTATTTTGATTAAGAACTTCCGATTACGAGGTGTGTTGCTGGTATTCAAAAACGTCTGTTTTCCGTATTGCTTCCCCCGCCGGAGGCGGGGGAAGCAATACACATCATAATTGGGAGTTATGGAAGTACTGATTTAATCATAAATCAGTACAGGGGCGTGGGGCGAAGCCCCACAAATAACCCTATTACTATCCCCGAAGTACGGTATTACCCATTTTTCAGTGCTTCCCTAAAAAATGCACGGTTTTGCGCCGTGCATTTTTTAGATGATCGAAAGAAAGAGAGAAAACTATGAAGCAGATCCTACAGTTTGTCAAGGCACAGCCGGTGCTGGTGATCTCCGGGCTGGCGGCGCTTGTAACTGCATTTTTCATACCGCCCGATAGGGAATATCTCGGGTATTGCAACACGACCGTCCTGATCGAGCTGTTCGCACTGATGGCAGCCGTGGCAGGGCTGCGGAGCGTGGGGCTGTTCGAGCTCATCTCCCAGAAGCTGCTCAAGGGGGCGGGGACAGTACGACGCCTCGGAATGATCTTTATGTTGCTGTGCTTCTTCTCGTCCATGCTGGTGACGAACGATGTCGCATTGCTGACCTTTGTGCCGCTGACGATCCTCGTCTTTCACGAGATTGAGGGTGTGGACGAAAAGCACCGCATCTTCGTCATCATCCTCGAAACAGCCGCAGCCAATCTCGGCAGTATGCTGACACCCATCGGCAACCCGCAGAATCTGTATCTGTTCGATAAATACCAGCTCTCGGCGCTGGACTTCCTGAAAACCATGTCCCTACCGGGGATCACGGGGCTCATCTGCCTGTTTCTGCTGCTGCTGTTCCTCCCGAAACAGCCCTGCAAAGCGGAAGAGCGAAAGCCGGAGCCCGTCTCGAAGGCGCAGACTGCCGTCTTTTCGGCGATCTTTGCGGTCTGCCTTTTAGCGGTGTTCCGTGTGATTCCGGACTGGGTCTGCCTGATCGCAGCGGTGGTCGGGACGGTATTCGTCAACTGGCGGCTGCTCGGCAAGGTGGACTATGCGCTGCTGGCGACATTCGTCTTTTTCTTCATTTTTGTCGGCAATATCGGCAGGATCGAAGCCGTGCGGTCGTTTACATCCTCCATCCTGACGGGCAGGGAAGTGCTCGTCTCGGCGATCCTCTCGCAGGGCATCAGCAATGTGCCCGCCGCCGTCATGCTGGCGGATTTCACCGACAAGGGCACGTCGCTGCTGCTCGGTGCGGACATCGGCGGCTTCGGCACGATCATCGCTTCGCTGGCAAGCCTCATCTCCTTCCAGATCTACCGGCAGGAGGAGGACGCCCGCCCGATGCGCTATCTGCTGCGGTTCTCGGCGGTCAATTTCGGACTGCTCGCCATACTGCTGACTTTGGCACTCATTTTCCAGAAATAAGGAGTAATCTATGAAATACTATGATATCGGACTGAATCTATTCTGCAAGCAGTTCCACGACCCGGAGGAGATCCTTGCCCATGCCATGGCGGCAGGGGTGAGCTGCATTTTGACCGGCTCGGATATGCACGAAAACCGCCGTATGGCGAAATTCCTGCCGCACCATGCTGTCTACGGCACCTGCGGGATCCATCCGCACAATGCCGATTCTGCGACAGATGCTGACTTTGCCGAGATGGAGAAGCTGATCCGCAGCAGCAGCCGTTTTGTGGCAGTCGGAGAGTGCGGGCTCGACTATGACCGCATGTTTTCCACGATGGAGAGCCAGATCCGCTGCCTCGAGAAGCATATCGCCCTCGCAGAGAAGCTCAATATGCCGATGTTTCTGCATGAGCGTTCGGCATCTGCGGCGTTTGCGGAGATATTCCGGAAGCATCCGGAGGTCTGCCGCCGGAGCGTTGTCCACTGCTTCACCGGCAGCAGGGAAGAGCTGGCGACTTACCTTGACATGGGCTTTTCCATCGGCATCACCGGCTGGATCTGTGACGAGCGCCGTGCCGATGCGCTGCGGGATGCGGTGCAGATCCTCCCGCTCGACCGCCTGATGCTCGAGACCGATGCGCCCTACCTCACCCCGAGAGGGATCAAGGGGCTGAGCCGTGTGAATGTGCCGGAGAACATTGTCTATGTGGCACGTTCGCTGGCGCAGTTCATGGGACAGCCGGAGGAGGCGGTCATTGCCGCAGCCAAGGCGAACACGGAGCGCTTTTTCGGTATCTCTGACATGAAGGCGGATGCGTGATGCATGACCTGATCCGTGATATTTCGGGCTTTGTCTTTGCAGAGGATACGCTGACGGAAGCCGACCTGATCGTGGCAGTCGGGAGCACCTACCCGGACATCCCCATGAAGGCGGCGGATCTCTATCACAATGACTATGCAAAGCAGATCCTTGTGACCGGGAAGTACAGCTACCAGTGTGAATGCTTCCCCGGCGTGAGCTATGATACCGATGTCTATGCGGGTGCCTATGATACGGAAGCGAGATTTTACACGGCGGTGCTGATGAAAAACGGCGTGCCGCTCGATGCCGTCCTGCGGGAGGACGAAGCACGCTGTCCGAAGGAGAATGCGCTGTATACCCGTCTGCTGCTGGAGCGGATGGAGCTGGAGCCGCAGCGGATGATCGTGGTCTGCCCGGCATATCAGTCGCGGCGCTTCCAGATGCTGTTTCAAGCGGCATTTCCGGACAGCGAGGTGCTGATGCGCCCGTCCGTCCTGCCCGGGAGTCAGCGGTATCTGTCCCGGGACAACTGGTATACCTCACGCTTCGGCATCAGGCAGGTGCTGGACGAGCTGGTGAAATGCGGACAGGAGCTCAGCCCCGCCGAGATCGAACGCATCTGCACGGATAAAGAGCATTTGTTTGATGAGCGGTGATCGTTAGGAATGCGCACACAGAAAGGCGGTGTCGGGATGCTGTTCCATCAGACCGGCTATATCACAAACGGCGATATGAAGGGATTCTATGTCAAAGCGGTTCAGGATGCAGAGGATACGGGCGGCTGTTATCTGCTGTTCTCGAAGGATTTCAGTGATTCGTATGCGGAGGGATATGATGAGTGGTATCCGAAGCCGGAGGATCTGGAACGCCGCTGCGTTGCGTTTGAAATTACATATCCATAATATAAAGCGCCAGCTTGTCATGAGGACGAGCTGGCGCTTTCACGTCCCTATAAACTTGCGCATATACTGCACTACACATGGCAACATGTGAATCTCTGAAAGGAGCATCTGCTGCAGGGCAGGTGAGTGGATATATGGAACTTCATGTTTTAGAAGAAATGGCGATGCGTGCGCAGTCGGAGGCGGAGGAGCGTCAGGCAGCCTACCAGCCGCCGAGCGTGTTCCCGGCTGTGACGCCGCCGGGGATGGCGTATGTGCCCTATCAGCAGTGGGGCGATGTCTACGAGGCAGACAAGGGCTTCAAGCGGGGGACGGTGTTCCCGGTGCTGGATCTGCCGTTTGCTCCCGAGGGAGGTGACTGTGCATCATGAAAGCGAAAACCGACCTGATGCGCATGATCCAGAAATACGATTTTGCGCTCTATGACCTGATGCTGTACCTTGACACGCACCCAAGCTGCAAGGAGGCGATGGCGCTGTTTGACAAATACCGGATGCAGCGCAGTGCCGCTGTGAAGGAGTATGTGGAGCGATTCGGTCCGATCAAGGCGCTCCAGAGCAGCACCGAGGACAAATGGAACTGGGGCGCAGGTCCCTATCCGTGGGAAAAGGAGGCGAACTGACGTATGTGGATCTATGAGAAGAAGCTGCAATATCCGGTGAAGATCAAGAACCCCGACCCGCAGATGGCACAGATCATCTGCGCACAGATCGGCGGTCCGGACGGCGAGCTCGGCGCATCGCTGCGGTATCTGAGTCAGCGCTATGCGATGCCGACGGACGAGATCCGGGGTCTGCTGACGGATATCGGCACGGAGGAGCTCGCCCACCTTGAAATGGTCTCCGCCATCGTCTACCAGCTCACTCGGAACCTGTCAGACGCCGACCTGAAAAAATACGGTTTTGATAAGTATTTCGTCGATCATACGACAGGCATCTATCCGTCCTCGGCGGCGGGCGTTCCGTTCACGGCGGCGTATTTCCAGTCCAAGGGCGATCCGTTCGCCGATCTGACGGAGGATATGGCAGCCGAACAGAAGGCGCGCGCGACCTATGACAACATCCTGCGTCTGACAGATGATCCGGATGTCAAGGATCCGATCCGCTACCTGCGGGAGCGGGAGGTCGTGCACTTCCAGCGCTTCGGCGAAGCCATGCGTATGGTACAGGATCGCATGGATGCACGGAATTACTATGCCTGCAACCCGTCATTCGATAAGAACTGCGGCGGGAGTTGCCGGCTGAAAAAGGGATAAGTCAGGATCAGAAAGCAGCAGCACGCTCGGAGGACGGGCGTGCTGCACTGCTGTTCGTCAGTTAAAGTAATAATAGACAAAATATCATATAAAACCTGCATATTCTTCTGCTTGACAATCCCCGAGATCTGTGATATAATAAACAAGTCGCCAAAAGCGGCGCCCACGAAACCAGGTCAAACGAAAAGCTCTGAAAAATTTTTGAAAAAAGTTTTGAAAAGGGCTTGACAAACGATCTGAAATGTGGTATAATAAATAAGCTGTCACAGAGAACGGCTGACAGAGAATGGAAGCCCGGACAAGCGATGGCAACTGCATCTTGAAAACTGAACAATACAA
>JAIKWY010000161.1 GCA_024684395.1 Oscillospiraceae bacterium | reverse complement strand
GATACTTTATCTGCATCGTCAGATCTGATCTCCTGATACAGCGTATAGTTCTTACACGGATATTTTGTAACGCTCGAATAGAGAATGTTCTTCTTTGGCGTTTCTCCCTGTCGTTCAAAGAGCTCTGAGATCGTCACAAATGCATATCCCTGCTCCACAAGCTGCGGCAGCGCTATTTTCAGCGCCTCAACGGTCTGGTCATTTCCGGCTGCATCATGCATCAGATAGATCGTACCATCCTTGGCATAGTTCAGGATACTGTCCGCACGCATCTGTGCATCCACCTGTGCCATATAATCCTGCGTGTCTGCACCGTAAATGAACGGCAGATCGATCGTGTCATACATGACCTGGCTGACACCGATGAACGGCGGGCGAAAGCATTTTGTCTTTTCACCTGTGATTGCCTCCACCTTTTCATCTACATAGTCGATCTCTTCCCGGATCTCCTCCGGCGTCATGTTCATCATACTTGTATGCGTTTTGGAGTGATTGTCGATCTCCATCCCCATGTCATAGGCGCGTTTGATTGTTTTTGCACTTTCCTCGTTGATATTGACACCGATTACGAAAAAAGATGCTTTGGCGTTGTATTTCGCTAACAGGTCAAGCACTTCATTTGTGGTCGTTGTGTTGGGACCGTCATCAAATGCCAGCGCAAGCAGCTTCGGTTCTGCTTTGGCATTCACATTGAATGCCGGTATACTTGCCATGAGTAATGCGACCGACGAGCATACTGCACTGATGATCTGTATCCATTTCCGCATGATGATTCACCTCATATATCAGACATATAGCCGAAAGCTTCTATTTCCATTATAGCATGTCATTCCGGAAAAAGCAAGGTGATCTGTGCAAATCGTTTTTCCTCGATGCTATATCCTCACCCGATCGTGACCGTATAGCTGCCGTTTTCGAGCTTCCCGACAGTGATCGTCAGACCGGGATCCACCGTCTGTCCGCCGTTGGCATCGTACCAGTGGAAGCCGGAAATGCTGCTGTTGATGACATCACCTGTGTGGTAGAAATTATCGGTACTCGTGTCGTCAATGATGCGGATGAGCCTCCGGCCCTCATCGCCGTTGGTGAACTCAGTGCCGCTGGCATAGCGGAAGAAAGTATTCCAGCCGTACTCCATCGTTGCATCCACATGATACACTCGGATGCCCTCGCCGGGCGTCACCCACCATGCGATATTGCGACCGACACCGCTGTTGTTGCCGTCTATGGTGGCATATTCAAGGATGAAGTATTCGGAGAAATAGTCGTCCGACAGTGTGCCGTTCGGGATTAAGACACAATTACCCTGCGCTGTCTGAGCGTTATGCAGCGTGAAGGTCTGCTTCCCCTTGGATGTATCGTAGACCTGTACCTGATTGCCGGTATACCATCCCTCTATGAGCTTGGAGAATGCGCCGAAATCAGAGCCCGCATCGGTATCCATCAGCTCAATGCCCGCACTGCCGTGCATGCCCTCGCTGTCATTCCTGTTGTAGAGATAATAGTCCGGCAGACCCGTGCAATGACCGAGCTCGTGGCAGTAGGAGCTGATGTAGTTGACATAGTTGTCCGTGGATTCTACCTGTGCATTTCCGGTGATGATGTGTCCAACAGCCACGCCGTCCACACGGTAATTCTCATCACCAAATGCGCCTGCACATGGCCACCAGTCGTTCTCGCCAGCCTTGGTCGGCACGGTGAAGAGCGTTGCGTCGATCTTACCGTCACGGTTTCCGTCAAACTGCGAGAAATCTACCTGATCCTTGAAGGCTTCATAGCATTCCTCGGCAAGCTTAACCTTGTTTTTGTCGTAGTTGGATCTGTTTTCCTTCGTCGTATAGCGAAACACCTGTCCGTCAAAATGCATGCTGCCCTTGGAGGCACGGCTGTAGAATGCCGGGATGCTCTCGAACGGATAGCACGCGCTGTTGGGATTCTCAGCGCCGAAGGTGATCTGTTGGAGTTCCGATTGAGAGGGTGCATTGTCATACTGGCAGTCCGGGAAATCCACATAGAACACCACCAATCGTGCATCGCCCTGTGAGGGCAGGGAAGCGCCGTGCTTGGCGATATTGGCAGTGATAAAGCTGTCTGTGACAGCCGGTGCATCGAGCTTCGGAGCTTCCTCCTGCTGAGAGCCGGAAAGGAGCATCCGTTTGAGCATCGCCAGATCATACACATCGAGGATGTTGTCCTCGTACACATCTCCGGCTTTCCAGTTGGCAAGCGTCACATTCTGCACACCGAGGAGCCATTTCTGCGTCAGGATGATGTCCCGCAGCTCAAACACGCCGTTACTGTCCACATCGCCCCTGACGAACCGGTCCTGCGCCTGTGTGGCGGGCTCAGTCGGGGCTTCTGTCGGCGTTATGGGCTGTGCATTCGCAAGGTCGAATCTGCCGTTCTCGTCCTTGATCTTCGTCCACATGTAGCGCAGCATCCAGCCGTCAAAGTCCGTGATCTTCGCAGCGGAGCCCGCCATCATGATGGAATTCTCACCGCCGGGGAAGCCTCCGGGCGGGAAGCCGTCTGCTTCGCCCTCGCCGCCATAGAAATCCGTCATGCCAAAGCCGTGGCCGATCTCATGCTCGAGGACATGGATGCCGGCACCGGCGATCATGCTCAGATACGCCGTATCCGAGAGACGCTGCCCCCAGTCGCCGCCGCATCCGCCGATGTCCGGGAAACCCTGGGTCGCCCACATGTACATGTCAAAGCGCTTGTCGAGGCCACCGGGATATTCGTAGTTTGTGTCCGTGAAATGCTCGAAGCGGGAGAGCTCTGCAGGCGCATAGGGCTCCCGGTCAGGGATGGTGTCACGCCCGTTGGAGGTGTCGTACTGCGCATCGTAATAGCGCGTGTCGGTGTAGACGACCTCGTCCTCGTGCAGGTCGAGCAGACAGCTCTTGTCTATGACAGCCCAGCCTGTGACCTTCACGTCAATGTGGTCATACGGCCAGTTCTCGTACCCGGCGAGCCAGTCATTCCAGGCGTTGATGCAGTCCGAGAGCATCTGCTCGAACTGCTGCCGCTGCTCGTAGGTGACAGTTCGGTAGGACTGCCATTTCACAACATAGTTGATGGTGCCTTTGCCTGTGACGATCTGGTCAAAAATCGTGTTACGGCGTGACGTGGACTGCTCCCGCTCGATGCGGTTCGTCCAGATCCAGTCGGCGGCGTACTGGTACTCGCCCGGCATGTCATTGATGCTTGCGGCGGAGGCGGTCATCGTGACAGGCTCTGCGATGCCGGACAGCTCTGCTGTCATTGGTGCAAGGCAGAGGACTGCTGAGAGGATCGCTGCGGTCATTCTGTTTTGTTTCATCATCATCTGTTCCCCCTTGGATTTGGATTTCGGGTTTTCATCACGTTCTGTATTACAATTTGATGATAGCACGAAAGAACCAAATGTACAATTGCATTTTGCGCATAATAACTGATGAAATTCGCAATCACTCTTGACAGCGCTTGATGTTTTGTGTATACTTAGGTTAAGGGGGTGATCTGATGAAACGGATCGGTGTGATCGTACCTGCGATCACGGACAATCTGCAAAGCGAACTGCTCGACGGCATCTTCCGGACGGCATCCGGTGCAGGTTTTGACGTGATCGTACTGACAACGGCGACCAACGGACTTGAATTCCACATCCAGAACGAGATCATGGAGGGCGAGGAGAGCATCTATGCTCTGATCGAAAGAGCCAAGCTGGACGGTATTTTGCTCGTTTCGCAGTATTTTGTGAAGGAAACTGTCCGGCGCATCATCTCGGAGAAGATCCGCAAAGCCCATATCCCGTGCATCGACCTCGGCGGTACGGAGCTCGGCTTTGAGACGGTCACGATCCCACAGGATAAGGCCGTTTTTGACATGACGGAACATATCATCGTAGAGCACGGCTGCCGGCATCTGCTGTTTCTTGCAGGGCACGAGGGGAACAGGGATTCCGAGCAGCGGATGCAGGGTTTCTTGAAGGCTGTGCAGGCGCATGGCTGCAAGCACGAGATCTTTTACGGCGATTTCTGGAAGGCGCGTGCGCAGGAGCTTGGCGAGGAGTTGTTACAGTGCAAAAGATCCATGCCGGACGCCGTGATCTGCGCCAGTGATACGATGGCAGTGACGCTCTGCCAGACGCTGCAGGACGGCGGCATCGCCATTCCGGATGATGTGATCGTTACCGGATTCGACGGCCATATCTCCGCCATGTCGAGCTTCCCGTCCATCACGACCATCGGCGGCGCGATGTTTTATCTCGGCTGCATCGGCGCGGCGAAGCTGATACAGAAGATCGGCGGAACAGCGGCGCTGCCCTCCTGTGGGACGATCCACACACTCTACGGCGCAAGCTGCGGCTGCGTTGCACGGATGACCGATTACCACGCTGCGGCGTTGCAGGTGCAGGATCAGATCCGCAAAGACTCCGATGCGATCGACATGCTCGAAATGCGCATCAATGCCGATCTCATCACCCGGACGGCGCGCGTGGAGAGCCTTGCGGAGCTGACGGATGTGGTCGATCAGACGGCACACATCCTCAAGGATTACCGCTCTTTGCAACTGTGCATCCTCCCGGACTGGGACGGTGACCCGGAGCATCCCGATGCCTGCCGGACAAAGCCCTTTCCCCGGAATATGCTCTGTGCCATCTCCAAAAAGGCATGGACTGCCGGAACGATGCCGGGGTTTTTCCCGACGGCGCAGATCATTCCGATGCTCGCAGAACCGCATGATCCGGTGCTGCTGTTTGTGCTTCCTGTCCATGCCGCCGCACAGGTGTTTGGCTACTGCGCCTTTGCATATGAAAAAGCGGCGGATTTCAGCATCTCCGTCATGCTGTTCCACTTCCTGAGCGCCGTTGCAAGTGGACTGCGGATGCTGCGGCACAAGCTCTATGCCGACTATCTGCAAAAGCAGATCGAGGAAGCGTCGCTATACGATATGATGACGGATATGCTCAGCAAAAAGGGTCTGCTCCTCCATCTGGAGAAACAGACCGTTCCGAACGGCATCATGCTCGTGACCATTGCGAGACTTGCCGCAGTCGGCACAAAGCGCAGCCGTATGACGGATTCCGTGATGCAGTCCGAGCTGCTGCTTGCCAATGCGATCCGGTTGCTTTCCGGCCAGAAGCTTCAGGCGGCGCGCCTCGACAAGCAGACCTTTGCGGTTGTGTTCCCGGCGGCAGAGGAAGCGGCGGCTGAGCGCATTGCAGAAGAACTGATGATCCAGCTCGAAGTCCTTCTCCGCAAGATGCAGGAGGGCTCAGCGGCGGCTTTCCTGCCGGAGCCGTACTTTGTCTGCGGTCTATGTGAAGCGCCGTTTGAGGATTGTCTTTCGGCACTGCGGGAGAAGCTTGCCGGGAGCCAGCCGAAGGAAAACGGTTTCATCGGCATTGCGGAGCTGCGCCGGCTCCGCCGGGAGATCAGGAAAGCCCCCGAACTTGACTGGAGCCTTGGGGAACTTGCGAAGCGCCTGAACATCAGCAAAAGCTATGTGCAGAAGTTGTATAAGGCGCATTTCGGCATCAGCTACATGGAGGATCTCATCGATGCGAGGACCTCGATGGCAAAGCAGCTCTTGCAGACGACCAATCTTCAGGTCACTGAGATCGCCGAGGCCTGCGGATACCGCAATGATGTACACTTTATGCGGCAGTTCAAGGAAAAAACAGGGATGTCGCCGTCGGAATACCGGAAGAAACGATAAAAAGAGATCCCCTGCATCGCGCGGGGGATCAAACCTACCCAAACGTTATGAAAAGCCCCTATATCCTGATCTATATCCTGATCAGCCTGTGCTACATCAGGCAGAGATCAAATGCATCCTACTGAATTGATCGGCGCCATATCTCGGATCCGGCAAGAATCATGAAAACACGATCCCCGGAGCTGCACATGCAACAGCCCCGGGGATCATTATTTTATGCTTCAAATCTTAGCATGGGATCAACCCTCTATCGCAATATATTTGCGGCTTTCCGTCTTGTTCGGATCCTGCTTCGGAACGCAGATGTCCAGCACGCCATCCTCAAATTTTGCCTTCACATCGGCTTCATTCACAGCATCACCGACATAAAAGCTTCTCTGCATCGAACCGGCATACCGCTCCTGACGAATCAGTTTACCCTTTTCCGTCTTTTCGTCCTTGTCAAGACCTTTTGCGGCATTGACGGTGAGATAGCCGTTCTGCAATGCAAGGTTGATCTGATCCTTCTTGAAGCCGGGCAGGTCAATAACG
>JAIKWY010000149.1 GCA_024684395.1 Oscillospiraceae bacterium | reverse complement strand
GTGTGACAATTGTGTGATTTCAGTTTTTAGCCTGTTGCCGAGTTGATCGCTTTCATGAAATAATCATTGATCTTTTCCTGATATTCGATCTCTCGTGAGGATGTTGTGTGCGTGTAAACAGACTTCATGATATTGTCGGTTGACCATCCACCCAGCTTCTGGATATAGTTGCTGGGGATCCCCAGATCGTTCAGCGTTGTCGCAAACTCATGACGAAGCTTATGAAAGGTGATCTCATATCCAGCCTCATTCATGATACGCTTAAAATGATTCGTAATGTGCTGGTAGCCAAGCGGAACGATAAAATCCTCCTCGCTGTCATGCGGTACTTTCTGGATCAGATCATAGATGTATGCCGGCAAATCATTCGTTCTTGTGCTTTCATAGGTTTTGTTGAAATCTCTCAGGACTTCCTGCCCATCAAGATAAATTCTTGAACGTTGGACAGTGATCGTCTTTCCATCCTTTGAAATGTCACGGAACTGGAGACCACGTACCTCACTGATGCGGAGCGACAGCCACATGGCAAGCAGACACGGCAATTCAATATCCGTCCCTACAATCAAGCGCATTACCTCATCAGCTTCAGGAATACTCACGTTCTTTTTCCTTTTTGGAGGAAGCGTGATACGTTTTACATTGATCTCGATTCCCTGAACCGACAGTACACTCTTTAAAAGCGAGATAGAGGCTTTTACGGATTTATGACAAAGTCGCTTGGCATCAAGATTGACAGCTCTCTGAATATCATTCAAGGTTAGCCGAAGGATATTACACTTCATAATGCTCTGTAATCTCGTGTTCTTGATGATATTATACCCTCTGATTGTCGAGGGCGACAGAACATTGTCTCGTGCTTCGATATACTGCGAAAATGCCTGTTCAACCGTCATACTGCTTGCTTGGACTCCGATAGACTTATCTGCCTTAAAATCCAGAGCCTTACGGATCGCTTCCTCTTCGTTCTCACCAGTGAAAGATCTCACGATTCGCTTGCCTTTCTCATCGTATCCCACGATCACCTGTGTACGATAGCTGCCCGATGGGAGTTTCTTTGCTTTCATACTTTGTCCTTTCCAAGAAGAAAACGCTATATGAAGCATGTGCTAATATATATAGTATAGCATATTTTCTTCTTTTTGTAAAGTGCTTTAAAGGATAAAAGTCACATTTTTTTCAGAGGGTCATAAGGTCAGCTAACTCCATACCGTTCAGATAAAGGAAACTGTCAAGCTTCTGGAGTGTTAGGTGCTGCGCCGACTTATCATACTCCTTGAGTGTCCGTTCTGAAACATCCAAATTCGTTGCAAGCTCCTTGTCAGAAACATCTTTCAGGCTCTGCCAGTATCGGATCTTGCACCAGATCTTCTTGTATAGGGCAATTCTTGCTTCTTTTTTCATAGCGATCATCCTTTCTGTTAGTTTTGAAGGGCAGCAGAGCTGCCCTTCAATTTTTGCTTATTGCTGCCAATGGCAGCTTTCTTGATAGTATTGGTGGCAGATATTCTCTGACAGCCTGAACTGTCCCCTCTGCCAATGGGAACATACCAGCCGGAGGTTCACCGATCCTCCGCATAAGACGTGCTTCTCGTGCTTTCAAGGCTCCGAGCCGTGTTTACGGATGTGCCATATCCCGACTTTCATCGCCGGAGCAGGCTGGTGCTGCCTGCCCATTCCTGCATGTTGGTCGCTCCCTCCGGATGGAGATCGTGGCGCATGGGATGGCTGGACGTTTTGCGCCCATCAGAATACGCTGTACTGGTATGCTGCTATTCAGTTTTCAAGGTTCGTGAGAATAGCCTGTAAAAAGCCTCTCACTTATATACAGTAACTTTTTTGAGTTTAACAACCAATTTTGAGAAAAAAGTTGTAGAAAAATGGTGGATTCTATGTTTTGCACAAGAATTGAGTTTCTCATATGTGAAAAATGCCCATCTAACGCACAGTTGCTAATGAACTCCTGTTTATCCTCAGAGGTGCGCTATGAATAAACTGTTTAAGATCATCTCTCCTGTTCTAATCGGTGCATTGCTATTGCAGACACTGCCATTTACTCTTGCAGCTTCAGCAAAGGATACTACTGATCAGCTTTCCGGTCAGCTCTACCTGTTTGATGAAAAGAGCGGATATGAAGTTGATTCGGCTTCACCGGCTTCTAACCAACAGTCCACCACGAGATTGGGATCGCTCTCTATCAGCGGGGACATGAAGCAACTGGAAGATAAGAATGGATTTACCAGCTATGAGGTGCAGGATGGCACTGTTTTCTCATTAACCTATCATTATGATGATACCCTTGCCAATGCCGCAGAGGATACCTGGCATCTGACAAATGATGGGAAGAAAACAGTCAATGGTGCGGCACTTGATGAAAAAATCAATAAAGGCGTTCTCATTCTGCAAACTTCTTTTGATGGGCAGAAATGGGTAACCTCTACCACGGCAACCGATCTTTCTGGAGACTTTACAATCAATCAGGATAATGGCATCAATGATATTCAGCTTGCGAACGGGTGCTATTATAGAGTGATTGTTGCGTATGAGACAAGGAGAAAGGTCGAACCAACCGATGTGAAATTCATCGTATGGGATTTTGCACACATCCCGACCTATGAATATCAGAAACATGCAGAGGTTTATTCTTTCTACGCAGCCTATCCTGCTACTGAAGAAAAGGCAGGGGGAGAGAAGTTCTATTTCGCCGCCGGAGCAAAGAACAGCCGCTACACACATCGTACTGCAAAGAACAACTATAATGGCGCGGAACCCATTAATGCAAAGAATCCACACTATGGCTGGGATCTGGGGGCTTTTTGCCTGAGTGGCTATACTGACACTGGCGATTCAGATGATGTTTACTTGAAAACTGTCGGGAATCGAATAAAACTGTCTTTTGCTCTAAATGAAGATATTAACCAGCTTCAGGGAAACGAAAAATGGGTAATTGCCAAAGATAAAAACGGTTCTGATGCCGCATGGTCTATCCCTGCACATGACATGGGGCATGGTGAACTGATTGTCCGTCATACCGACTCAGAAGGCAAACTGACAGAGACGATGCGTTTCGCTAAGTTGGGATTTTTCATAATTATCACCTGATCTCTGTAGGATGGGGGAGCTTTGGTAGAGCATATGCGGAAAACGGACAGGGTATGACAGGATACCTGCGATCTCATGCGGACGGTATCAGGCGGTTTTACCATGTTTTACCGTTTTTTCTGAGGAGATGCTTGACAAATACACATATATATGGTAGAATAAAATCAGAAGGGTAATGTAAGAGTTGGTTTACGGAAGATGATGATAATCGTGCAGAGAGGTGGAGGCCACTATGGAAGCTGCTATGATCAAGAAAAAAGGGTGTTTATTTTTAGAAACGGACAAAGAGCGGTTCTTTGTTCGTTTTTTCTTATACAGAAAGGATAGAATGTTACAATTATTAACCACCAAGACATGATCTGCGGGTCATGTCCTGGTGGTTTTTAATATTGACAAGAAATTGTCAAACTCAATCTCACGCAGAAAGGATCTGATCGAACATGATAGCACTCAATATACTGCTGACCGTTTGCGCAGCGATCGGTTATGGATTTGGTATCTTCTCATTTTTCCGGGGAAAACCCCCGCTCTACGTCAGCCTGATCGTCTACGGCGTCGGCTGTGCTATGGTCGGAAGGCTGTTTGAGACTTTGCAGCTGTTTATCAACGGCGAATTTACCGGCGATTTCCAGGTGGGAATGTTCGGCATCATCGGAAGCTTCATGTTCTTCTTCTCCGCCAACTACGGACAGATGGACTCGCTGGTCGATGACGGCTCCGCAAAATACCGGAAATACCGTATCATCGCCCTGCTTGCGCCTCTCGCAGCCGTGCTGATGTATGTGGGCTACGTGATCATCGAGGGCTTCGGGAAATCGACGATCATCCGCGGTGCGGAAACGCTGCTGGTCTCATCCGCAGCCTATTTCCATCTTAAGCATCTGATCATACCGGATGTGGAGAACGGTATCATCTCCTGCATCCGCAGCTATAATCTGCTGGGGCTGTTCTACGCATTTCTCTGTACGGCGGAGATCCTGTTACAGGTGATCCCGCTGCCGAATTTCGTATTGATCATACTCTATGTGCTGCTCAGTGCAGTCACGCTGCTGATCGTACCAGTGCTTTGGAGAGGGGTAAAGAAATGGACAACCTGAGTTATATTGCGTATATCTGTATCGTTGTGTCGCTCGGTCTTCTTGTACCGCTGCTCGACAGAAAGATGCTCCGTGTGGTGGTCTTCATCATCGTCGGCGCATCCTCGTGCCTGATCGTTTCGGAGCTGAACAATATCCTGCTCCATCTGTATGACGATGACCTCTACTACGTCACCACGACCATCACGCCGATCACGGAGGAGATCATCAAGGCAGTGCCGATCCTCTATTATGCGATCGTCTTCTCGGACGATCCCAAGCAGATCACAGCCTGCTCGTTTGCGGTGGGTGTCGGCTTTGCGATGCTGGAGAACATCATCATCCTGATCCAGGACATCGACTCTGTTACCATCATGTGGGCAGTCATCAGAGGCTTCGGTTCCGGTCTGGTACACGGCATCTGCACCATGATGATCGGCATGGGCATCTCCTTCGTCAAGAAGCGGAAAAAGCTGTTCATCAGCGGCGTCTTCTCACTGCTGTCCTATGCCATCATTTTCCATGCGACCTATAATCTGCTCGTACAGTCGGAATACCGCTATTTCGGCATTGCGATGCCGCTGCTGAACTACATCCCGTTCCTGATCGTGAACCGCAAGGATGTCTCGAAATTCTTTGATAAATTCCGGGCACGTTCAGCCGAAAAGGAAGAGGTCAGCGAATGACCTGCTGCCTGAAACAGAGATGTTGGAAAAAGTTATTACCTGATCACCAAAGGGGTGTGGACCTATGAAAAACAGATCCCGGGCAATGGCAGTGCTGCTGACAGCAGCCATGACAGCCGGTATGCTGCCGGCGCCCTGTGCCGTTCATGCGGCGCATAAGCGATTTATCACCGGCATTGCGCTCGCAAAGGGCGCAGACGGCAGGAATGACCTCGAAAAAGAGGGCTATTCCGTCACGGGTGTCGGACTGAATGTCAATGTGGAGAGCGAGAAGCAGATCTATCTCGGCTATGCCTACAACAATGGTGCGCCGATCACCAATATTTTGCTTTCCCCCAATGTCGGGGAGAGCTTTGAGGATGCGCAGGGCATCCATTACGATCTTGCAAGCCCGATCGACGTGGATGCGGGCAACGGCGGCGGCACAGGCTGTCTCTATGTCACCCGTGATGAGCGGGCAGGTGCGCCGCTGGTCGGACTGGACATCCTGCGGGCTGACAGTGAAGCAGGGGAGGAGCTGTATGCGATCCCCAATGACGGTGCGGATTATGTGCGCCATGAGGACGGCACCCCGGCTGATATGGAAGCACACAGCGACTCGGTCAAGTCCTATATCGCCCAGATCCGTGACGGTCTTGTGGCGCCCTATATCAGCGAGATGACCATTGTGGAGGGGGCTGACCGGGTCAGCGCCATCTATCAGGCGGCAACACTCGGCTATAACTATTACATTGAAGGGGATCTCGATGATGCGGAGGACAGCTACACGCTGGTTGCTTACAAGCGCACCGTCGATCCTGACGATGCCATCACGGCAGTGGCGGCTGTTTCGGCAGATATGATCCGGCTGACGGAGACCGAACAGGTGATCGACGGAGAGCCACCTGCTGTTACAGAGGCGCCCACAGAGGGAGAGGAAATAACGGAGGAAGAAGTCTCCGAGGAAACAGAAGAACCGACGGAAGCTCCCGAAGAAGAGACACCTGCCGACAGGGAAGATTCTGGCGAAGCGGAAGAAACCGAGGAAGAGGAGACGCTCCCGGAGGAGACCGAGCCCACCGTGCCGCTGACCGGCGATGTGATCGGCATTTCCGGTACGGAGTATCACCGCGTTTCCCGGAAGGAGCTTCGCACGGCAACGCCCTGCTACCTCTACACGACCAAGGACAGAAAAGCCGGCAATCCCATTGCGGCGCTGCAGGTGGAGGAGCTGACCGAGGAGCGGAACGTGTTCTTCGGCATCTGGGCATATGGCTATTTTTCGGCAAAGGGCACATCAAGCGCCTACAGCTTCCGGCTCAACGAAGATCTGTACCAGACCTTTGAGGAGGATCGGACGGTCTACACCAGCCTTCCGGTCAGACTGCTGACCAAGATGAAGCGGCAGGAGCCGACAGAGGCTACTGAGGAGACGACAGAAGAGACCGAGGAGCTGACGGAGGAACTCACCGAGGAAGAGACGGCTGAACCGGCCGAGGAAATGCCCCCGGAGGAGACAGAAGCCCCGACAGCAGCCCCGCAGGAGACCGCTCCCGCCGAGGCGTCCCAGGAGGATGCACCCTCGGAGGAGCAGAGTGCGATCCAGCCCGCCGCATTTGGCTTTATCAAGCCGATCCTGGCACGTGCCGAGGACGATGCACCGGATGCACCGGAGGACGAGCCTTCTGAGGAAAACCCGATGGGCGCTGAGGCGGAAGAGGAAGAAGATACGACCATCCGCCTTACCTACCTGACGGCAAAGGAGGGTCTGCCGGAGATGCGGGCACAGTTCAGCGGCCTGCGTGAAGCGACCTATGATACGCCGCTGATCGACCAGGTAGACCTGGAAGAGCAGGAACGCGAGTATGAGGCATCGGTCTTCGGTACGAACAATCTCATCAATATCCTGCTTGGCGGCGGTATGATCGCAGCCATTGCGATCGGCGGAACGGTACTGTTCCGCAGACGGAAGAAGCGGGATAAAACGGGGTGATACAGATGAAACGAAAGCTTGTGCGGACGGCTGCGGCGGCGATCCTGTGTTCGGCGATGCTGTGTTGTCCGCTGCATACACAGGCGATCTACGAGAATGTAGAGGAGCTGGATTCCATCCTCGGCATCGAGGAGGAGGAAGAAGAGACCCGGGAAAGCGAAGAGATCGAGGACAGCGAAGCGCTCGCTGCCCTGAGTGAGGAAACGACAGATGACGATGGCGAAGCGGATGCTCCGTATGTGGAAGAAGAGGAGCAGCCTGACGAAGACCGTGAGGAGGATCATCAGCCGTGGTATGAAAAATACCGCTACATCCTTTTAGCAGTCGGAGGCGGTGTGGTGGCAGTTCTTGCCGCATGCGGCATCGTGCTTCACATTAAGAAGAAGCGTAAATTGCAGGGAAGTAACGAGAACAAGAACGGATAACACCGGAAAGAAACTGGGTGATCATATTGAAAAGTGTGAAAAGAGGTATGGCATGGATCGCGGCTGCGATTCTCCTATGTACCTCCATACCGCTTTCCCCGCAGAATGTCCGGGCGTGGGATGAGGAAGTAGAGCTCCTTGACCCGCTGCTTGGCATGCAAGGTGATGAAGAGCCGGTGCAGGAGGGCGTAGAAGTAGAAGACAACGATGCGGTCGTCTCACTCGATGCCACGGAGCCTCCCACGGAGGAGGACGGCGCGGCCATTGATGAGGACATAGAGCCGGATTCCGACCGTGAGGAGGATCTGGAACTCACGACCGAGGAGGTCGAGGTGACCGAGGAGCCGAAGGAGAATATCCTGGATCGGCAGGGCGAGGTCTTCTCCATCGTGCCCTGCTGTGCAGGCGGCAGCTCCCTTGACCTGAATGCCTCCAAGAACGCAGTTCAGCTTTACCTGACAAAGCGTGTCCAGAACCAACGCTGGACACTCCACAAGGTGGGCGACTACTATTATATTCAATGCGCGCTGGACGGCGCAGTCATGGAGGGCTCCTCCGGCGATGTACAGATCAAGACCGCTGCTTACACTGGATCTGCTGCGCAGCTCTGGCGTTTTGAGGAGATGGATGACGGCACCTATATCATCCACAGCAGCAAGAATGACAGTCTGGCGATGGATGTTGACCGTGAGGCGACTGCTGACGGAACGAGCATCATGCTGCACAATGCGCACAAGAATGCCAACCAGCGCTTCCGGCTGGTGCCGATCGGCACGACCGAACCGATGAGTGACTGGGGCTCGGAGCGGCAGGATGTCAACACCGAGGATCCCGATACCTGGGACGGAACGGCGGATACCTCCTGGTACACGTCCGACAAGAACAAGAGCACCTACGAGATTAGCACAGCCAAGCAGCTTGCCGGTCTTTCACAGCTCGTGCGTTGCGGAACGTTCAACTTCCTCGGACGGACGATCATCCTGACGAAGGATATTGACCTCTGCGAGGTCGAGTGGAGACGGATCGGGAATGACACCAATCCCTTCCGGGGCAGCTTCAACGGCAACGGCCATGCCATCGTCGGCCTGTCCATCACCACGGATGACAGCGTGGACGGTCTGTTCGGCAAGATCAAGGGCGGAACGATCTGCAACCTTGCAGTGGAGGGTACCGTGAGCGGCAAGAAGAATGTCGGCGGTATCTGCGGCATCCTGGAATCAGGGCATATCATCAACGTCTACAGTGAAGTCGTGGTGAGCTCTGCATCGGATGACAACGAGGGCGGCATGGTCGGCTATATGAGCCCCGGCGCCTATGTGGAGCACTGCACACAGAATGCATGTGTCATCTCCGGTCACGATGAGCCCAACAGAGGCGGCATCGTGGGCTACTGCTATGGCGGCAATGTCCGCTACTGCACGAATCTCCAGCCCATCGAGAACGACTGGGATTACACCGGCGGCATCGCAGGGCGTTTGCTCAACCGGGGCCTTGTGGAATATTGCGCCAATTACGCCGAGGTCTACGGCGGCAACGACACCGAGGCTGCCGGCGGCATCATCGGCGAGATCAAGGAAGGCGGCAGAGTCTTCGGCTGCTACAACGAGGGCTATATCCACAGCGGCGGCGATGACTACATCGGCGGCATCGTCGGCAGGAACTATAAGCTTGACCGGGAGGCGATCTCCTGCTGTATCAATGTCGGCGATGTCAAGGGCGATGATAATGTCGGGGGCATCGTGGGCGATCGTGACTGCCAGTATTGCTTCAATGCAGGTAATGTCAACGGTGATTCGAATGTGGGCAGCGTTACCGGCAGTTCGCAAGAATCACTTCATTGGTGCAGAGGCCTTACCGGTACCTGGAACCGGCTCAACGGTAAAAGCAAGGACGACAACCGCGGTGCCGGATGGGCGTCCGCAACGGATGTCACAAACGGAAATCTCTGCCATAATCTGAATCGTGGCGGAAACATGGTCACTGTGACTGACTATGGCGTTCCTGGAATGCGGGTCTTCTACCAGAATCTCGGCAGCGACCCCTATCCGACATTCAGCGGTGCGGTCGTCAACAAGAACGGTAATTCCTTTACCAACGGCAAGTATGAGGTCTACGTCGGCTACAACAAGAACTACGGCAAGGTGACGGGCGGCGGCGAGTATTCCGGCGGACAGAAGGTCACGCTGACGGCAACGCCCACCCAGAACGGCATGTTCGATCACTTTGAAGTAATCAAGAGCAAGCTTTCCAAAAAGAAGATGTTCAAGAACGGAGAGTATGAGATCCCCGATGAGGAAATCACGACCTACAAGGAAACCACCATCACCCTGACGGACAGCATCAACTGCTGCTACACCGTGCGTGCGGTGTTCCGTCCCTTCGACATCGTACCGGAAGACATGAAGCAAAAGATCAAGCTCGAACTTGAATGTACAGACGGCTCCGGCGGCTGGAACTCCGATACGATCCCGGTGGCGCTGACCGATACCTCAGGCAAGGTACACTACAGGACCTTTGCCAAGAACAGCCTTGACGATGACAACGAAAAGGCGAGCACGACAATTGACCTCGGAGCGGCAAGCCCGGTCTCCCTTACGATCAATCCGCATTTCGGCGGCGGTATGCACAAGCGGGACTATGGCATCAAGGCACGTATCTGGGTCAATGACGCCGCGACCGCTATCGAGAGCAAGGTCGCCACGCAGAAGACCGGTTGGTACAAGAAGAGCAAGCCGATGTATCTGTCTTTCGGCGGCTACGGCAAATCGAGTGTCGGCGTCTACAAGGCGGACGGTACGCTCGATGTCAAGGGGACGTATATCACCTGTGAGGACGCCATGAAGAAGGCGGTATCGCTCGGCAATAATGCCGTTGTCCGGCTCGACAGCGTATGGCTCGTCGAGAGCATGACAACGATCGAGAGCAACAAGAACCTGACGATCGATCTGAACGGCTATCCGATGATCCGCTGCATCAGCGGACTTTCCAACGACGGCGGGCTGTTCCTTGTGAAGAAGAATGCCACGCTGAACATCCTGGACAGCACCCCCAAGCGCAAGTCCTCCTCCGCCTTCAAGGGCGGCAGCCTCCAGGGCGGCAGAAGCAAGAACAAGGGCGGGCTTGTCCACATTGATACCGGCGGTACGATGGTGATGAACGGCGGCACGCTCTACAACGGCGGTGCCCATAAGGGCGGCGCCATCCAGAATTTCGGTACACTGGAGCTCAATGATGTCTTGATCTCCAACTGCTGGGCAGACAGAGCTGATTCGGATGACGACGGCGGCGCCATTTACACCAAGGGCAAGGCCACGCTTCGCGACTGCCAGATCCGTAGCTGCCGCGCCTATGACTATGCCGGTGCGATCGCTGTTTACGGCGACACGACAACGCTCGAAAATGTCACGATCGTCGGCTGTAAGGTCGATGACAATGAGGGCGGCGCGATCAACATCCTCCATGATGCAAGACTGGACTTTTACGGCGGCAGAGTGGAAGGCTGTCAGGCGGATGAAGACGGCGGTGCCATCTATCAGGAGAAGGGCATCCTGAACCTGAATAATGTGTTCTTCCTGAACAACCAGAGCGGCGACAGCGGCGGTGCGATCTATGTCAATTCCTCTGCATCGACGTGGATCGTGAACTGCGATTTCAAGATGAACACCTGCAAGGATGACGGCAGCGCCATTTACTGCGACTGCAACAACAACTACCTTGAGGATTGCACCATCACCAACAACGCCAGCTCCGACAGGGGGGCGCTGTATGTGGAGGGTGACAGCTCCATTGATGTTTGCGGCAAGATTGTCATTGCCAAGAATGACGGCTCCTCGACATTTGACAATCTCGTGCTGGACAAGGGCGGCTACATCTATGATGCGGGTCTGCGTCCCGGCTCGGAGGTCCATCTGCGGAGCACGAAGAACGGCAATGTAGATCTCACCAACAACAAATCCCGGACAGTCTCCGAATACCATATGAAGCAATACTTCATTTCCGACTGCGGGACACTCGAGGGACGCAATAGTGTAGAAAAGGACAGCGATCTGAAGGCTTCGGCATTTTCGGCCGGCTATCGGGCGCTGATCAGCGGCGGCACATTTGTGCTCCTGATGCTGATCTGTACGATCGTTTACTTTTACAAACGCCGGAAAGGAGAGAAAGTATGAAAAAAATAAATATGCTTTCGCGCATCCTATCCGGTGCGATCGTTGCCTGCATGATGATCACCAACCAGCCGTGGACGTTTGCAGCGGCAGAGGAACAGCAGACCCAGGAGATGGCAAAGCAGTATGTCTCCGATGTCAAGATGTTCTACGGCGAAGATGAAGCACAGGCAAGGACGCTCTGCGAGGAGGACGGCTATATCTTCAGCGATGTGGATCTCAAGCAGGGCAGCAAGAGCGACTCCCGATGCTATCTCGGCTACAAGATCACAGAGGATCCCGAGGAAGCCATCACCAAGCTGTCCTTGCTCGACATGCGCAACTCCCATTATGAGGAGCTGACCTATGAAGAGTATCTGGACAAATATATCGGTGATTATGCAAGTCAGGCAGCCGGTCTGATGGTCATGGTCAATGCCTACCGGAACGGACTGGATCAGGCGGATCCGTCCCCGAGCGCCGTTGCTGCGCTGGACTCCCTGAATTTCTTCTATATGGATGAGCTCATGGCGGATGATATGGAGACCTGGAGCAATGAGGAGATCAACAGCTATTTCCTGACCAATCAGAACAAGAACAAACAACAGGGCGCCCGTGTCGCCGATGATTCAAAAAAGCTCGGCAACTACATGCGCAACGAGATGGATCAGGCGATGATGATGAAGCTCCTTCAGCGGACGAACGCCGAGGTCATGGCGACCATCGTGGACTGTCTCGCTGCGGCAACGGCCGATTATCACAAGGATTCCGGCACATGGGTCGATCGTGCCAAGTGCAGTACGGTGTATTATGAATATGTGACTGGCGCATCGAGCGAGGTCAACGGCTTTGATTCGATGTATCAGGACACTGCCAAGCGACTCCTGCAGGAATGCCAGTCGTTTGCGGCGGACTACCGCGAGATGCAGGAGAAGTATGAGCAGTACGGCGACACGTTCGGCTATGATGTTCCGTCGGAGTACACCCAGGAGGATCTCGATGCGATCCCTGACTGCCGCATCCCCGATTATCTGGCGGCTTTGGAGCTGTATTCCCTGGCGAACAACTACGTTTACCAGGAGGCAGGCGAGGAGCTGATCACCTACGATATGTTGGTCGCTGAGCAGGAGGCGGAAAGGCTGAGAGAAGAATCGCCGGATGCGGACATCCCGTCGGTCGAGCATCAGACCTACCAGGAGACCAAAACGCTGGCGCAGCTCTTCCTCGAGATCGGCGAAGACGAGAACATGTCAAACACCCTCGAGAAGCTCTATCCCCTTGTCTGGGGCATGACGTCTGCACAGCGTGAGGTGCTCCACCAGTGCGGCCTGATGAAGCTCACCAAGACGCTCTTCCCGGATAATGATTATCTCACGAACCGCAGTCAGACGCTCAATGAGCGTAGGAAGGAATTCCGTGAGAAGACCAAGGAGATCGACGATTGTGACTTCTATGAGGACTGCGTTTCGGTATGGTACGGCATCGACCGCGCCATCTACAATAAGCGTGTTGCCGAGACCAGTTCGCTGATCCAGCGCCGCAAGGCGGGTGACGTCTATGACGACATCACCAAGGCGGCGCAGCGCAAGGGCTATGATAAGAAGGCAGAGGTCCTTTCGATCATCCGTATCGTGAACTATTCCGTTACGGCGGCAGTTGCCATCGGCTCGATGGTGTCGGCTGTTGTACTGCATCAGCTCGCCGCATTCAGCTTCCGTTTGGCGATCTGTATCGTTATAAAAACGATGGCGTTCGGTATCGCCAAGATACTTGCGGTGGCAGCGCTGAGCCTCGGCTATTTCCTGTTCTGGGCATCGATCTTAATATCGCTCGCACTGCTGATCTATGATATTTTGAGCTGGTGCGGCGTGTTCGATGACGGTCCTGAACGTATCCAATACGACACGATACCGGATGTGCTGTTTGATGTGCAGTACACCTCGAAGGGCAATTATCGTGTCCGCTATGACGTGGTGCGCAGCAATATTTCCGATCTTATTTTGCGTTCTATGATGTATAACGGAGACCTGAACATCTTTGAAAGCACGTACGGCAATAAGAAAAAGAAGAAAATGGACAAATTCCCGACGAAGGAGGAGCGGGATAAGATCCTCGAAGAAGAAGGTATAACCTACATCGGCGGCGTGGCGCTATGTACAGTGCTTTTTGCAGCCCGGTTCGGCATCACGCTGGAGGGTCTGATCAACGATCAGTACGACTATGCGGATATGGGCGCCTATCAGTCAGAATATGACCGCTGGCAGGTGCTGTACTACTCCAAGGATGAAAAGTGCGGCTCTCCGATTGAGGTCATTCCCGGCGAGCCGCTTCTGAAGGCACAGCAGGACGACAGCAACCCGAAACCGGGCTGGCAGCCGCTCACGCTGGTCGATGAGGTCTATGCGGCAGATGTCAACATCATGAAGATCGACAAGAAGATCGGCACACCGCTGTTCCTCTTCTATCCGGGCGATTCCGACCTGATCCGTTCCGGTGATGTGACGAATGCCAACCGGTTTGTCAACAAGGTGGAGATCTCACATAATGACGATCAGGGTCTTGCCGTTGATTACCTGAAAAAAGGCGGCTATGAGGAGATCTTCATGAATAACCTCACGCCGGGGGACGGCTACACCTACCTCGGTATCAAATACGGCTCCAAAGAGGAAGCAATCACGGATTTTCGTGTCGCTACGATGGGTCTGGATAACATCCAGTTCGGTGATGCGCTCTACTCCAAGTGCAGCGATCAGAAGGGTCAGGCCAGTATGTCGGCGGACGGCTTTATGCTCTATTATACAAAAAATGCTGCTGCCGGATCACCGATCGTTTCCCTGTCTGTCGAGTCGGAGCGTGTCCAGCTCGGATCGGACGGCAGAGAGCCGGTATGTCTGTTCAGCGGCGGTCAGGCTGTGGACTGGAGCCACAAGTGGCGTGACAACGCTATGGCGGATGTGCTCGCCGGCTATGACAAGAATGCATTTGCGGGTTCCTACAGCTGGGGCGGCGACCGCCTGACAACGCAGGACGATGTGAAGAAGGGCGTTTATCTCTACTTCACACCGCAGGAACAGTTCAAGGCACAGTCGGAGGATGACAAGCCGCCGTATGTCAGCGGTTTTTCCTACTTCCTTGCGGCGGACAACAAGCATCCCGACAAGAAGTACTACCAGACCAATCAGGCGTATATGCGGGCATTTGCCAAGGAGAACGGCTTTACGCTGATCGACGAGAGCGGCAATCTGATGGAGGATAACGAGACCGGCAAACCTGCACAGCTCATCTCAGCGGAGGAGGGCAAGCTCAATCCGATCCATGACCGCCATGACAAGGAAGGCGCCTTCTGGAAGGATCTGACGTGGGACTGCTTCCATACTGTGTACTACAACTACGTGATCCAGCAGGATGACAGCGGCTACGGCTACAACGTCGGCGGCTCCAAATTGGTCGGCGGTGACGGAAGACTGATGCGCAAGATGTGGGACATCTACGATGACTGGGATTGCGAGAGCGAGCTCTATTTCGGCGTGTCCTACACGTACAACCCCTACCGTGCGATCACGGATGTGTCAGCGCTTGTGACACCCTACACCGAAACGACGTCACAGCTCAAGTATACCGGTCTGAATACGCCGGGCGGTGCGATGCGTGCCTGCAACGTGAGCATCATGGGCTATCCGATCGAGAATGCCGGTGTCTGCATGGCGTATTACGATGCGATGGGCATGGCGCTGCCGTTCTATACCAACTGCCATGCACGCCAGAAGCAGACGCTTTCGTGGATGACAAAGGACGAGACAGATGTGATGTCGCACTACCTGCTGACGGCGGGACCTGTCAAAGGTAAGCTGCCGATCGAGCGGGATGACCTGATGTTTGTGACACATGCGAACCCAGGACAGTATGACGGCTATGTGCCGCTGATCGACCTGCGTATCCCGGACGATTACGACCATCCGATGAATCTGGCGTATGAAACGACCAACAAGGGCTCCAAGTACTTCTATATGTATCTGCGCAACGATGCCGGCGGCAGAGACGGCGAGGGCAACACGGCACACAATGTCTACAAGAAGAAAAAGTACATTGCAGGCGTCTTTGTCGGAACGGGGCGTACCCCCGAGGCTGCCATTGCGGATCTCTACAGCAGGGCATCGCAGCAGTGGGATACGATCGTGAAGGAATGCCCGGATGTTCCGGCATCGCCCATGATGCGTGAGGCGATCGAGATCCAGCCCATCGACCTCTCGGAGATCGCAAGCCTTGCCCAGGACAAGGGTATCTACAAGAAGATCGAAAAGCGGCGGGATGAAGCCGCCAAGAAGGGCCTTACCGATGACGTTCAGCTCCTGCTGGGCGAATATGCAGAGGAACAGACCAAGGATCTCAAGGCATGGTACAGCCGCAAGAGCATCGACGTCGGCAAGACGGATCCCGGCGACAACAAGTGGACGAAGGGAAGCCAGTCGCTCGATCTGCTCTGGAACGGTCACAAGAGGATCGGCTTTAAGGATAAACTGAAGTCGGTGGACGATTTTGAAAAGAACATTGATCACGCCTATATCGGCTTCGTCCGGACGGATACCTGCACGGATACAGGTCCGGTACGCACGCTGATGAAGTATTTCAGCGCTACGGCACCGAAAACGCTGACTGTCGGCGACACCCAGGTCTCACTCGCAGGCGGTCCGATCGTATCGACCGAGGGCAGCTACTACCTGTACTATTCCCGCAACAAGGGCACGGCAACATTTGCTGCACCGGCAACGGACATCGTCATCAACAAGGAGATGTTCACCAACGGCAGCAACACGGCATATTCCTGCTATGAGAAGGATCGTGTGAACAATGTCCTGCCGGATTATGCAGATCTGCGAATGCGGCTCGATGAGGAGTATTACTTCCACACCACCTATGATGTCAGTGACATGCCCTATATCGAAGCGTTCTATGTCGGGACCGGCAAGACGCAGAAGGGCGCCTGGGCGGAGATGGTCTACTCGACCGGTGCCTGCGGTGTCAGCGGCGTCAACTGCAACTACAACAGCTATACCGACCAGTGGATCGCGATCGGCTACCGGCGTACAGATGATGCAGCGAGCGCCATCCGGGATGTGTTCCTGTATCAGGGCGATGATCCACCGGATGAGCTGTATATCCCCGGGGCATTCAAGAAGTCAGGATCGAAGTTCAATCCCTACAAGCAGAAGGTCCTGGATAAGGAAACCAAAACGTTTGTTGAAGTAGAAGGATTGCATTATTCTCTCATGAAACGCAACCTTATAACGCAAGCCGTACCGTTCTCACTGAACGAGGGGACAGGCGGACCCAATATCTACCTGTACTATGCGGATAAGAACTCCGGCACGATCTGCTACGAGGCGGATGCCACCAAGCAGCTCAAGCCGATCCGGAACTTCTGCTTCGGCTACGGCGACATCTCACCGGAACAGGCGAGTGCAGAATCGCTTGCCAATATCTATGTCAGCACCGTTCACGGTCTGTCATCGTTCAATGTGGAAAGCTACAGTCATACGCATTGGGAGAATGTCCTTGCGATCCACGCGGATGACCCGTTGGATTACAAGCTGGATGGCTCCAACGGTACGCCGCTCAGCCTCAACTACGGTACACTGCCCAAGGTCGGCAACAACATGCAGCATACTGCCGGTGACAAGCAGATCCGGATGTATGTGGACAGAGGCAGTACAAAGGACGACGGCTGCACACACCGTACAGAGGCGGAACTGAACAATGAAGGCTACTATTCAAGCAAGGATACCTATGTGACGATGCACATCAAGTGATGCTCATGCATCGGCAGAAGCCCGGGTGCGGGGCTTGCATCGCACCAACTCTGGAAACGGCGTTTTCAGAGACGAACCATTGTTAAGGACAGCACGGGGAGCCCCCTCCCCGGTGCTTTCTTAAATAAAATACAAACGGAGGAAAAAGGTATGAGAGTATGGAAGAAACTTACCGCAACACTGCTTGCGGCGTCCATGATGGTATCAGGGAGCGCTGTGGGCATGATGAAGGCGGCCGCTGCGGATAACGGCGGAAAGTACATCAAGGAAGTCTATATTGCCTATGGCGGCAGCGAAGAGGAAGCAACGCAGTATCTGAAAGATCACGGCTGGGAGCCGGTCAAGGGCAACTTCAACAAGGGTAAGTCCAAGACTGCCGCAGTCATGGGTATCCACCGTACCAACAACCAGATGGAAGCCATCACCGATATCGCGCTGATGAACATGGGTCTGGATACGGAGTTTGCACCGGATTCGGGCATCGCTCCGGTTGCCGGCTACAGCTTTACGGAGTATTCCAAGCTGCTTGCCGAGAAGCGCGTTGAGATCAATGAGTTTATCAACAGCTTCCTGCCGGCGATCAAGGAGTATCGTGAGAACTACAACAAAAAAGATGACTCGGTATCACACAAGCGTGCTGTTCTGGTACACGATATGCTCAACATGTACTTTGACGGCGCACCTGACGGCATGTTCGCTGTGAACGATACCGGAATGCCCCTTGGTGACCTCCTTCTGAATCCGCTCAAGCAGGAGAAGAATTTCACCAACGACCAGTGGAACAATATGTCGAAGAATGAGCGAGCAAAGTACGGCGACCTGCAGCAGATCATCCTCGAGGGCAACCAGACGGCAGTCCTTGGTATCGAGACAGCACTTTCTATGGCAACGGATACCGATGAGGACGGCTGGCTCGTTCGTCTCGAAGACCTCAGCGGTGTAAGACTGTCGGATCTCGTTGAGCTTTACGTCCCGTCCACAGCCGGTCAGAACCTGTCCAACTCCGCTGCACAGTCCGCACTGGAGTCGAAGTATGGTGATACGGCAAAGATGATGATGCAGAACTACTATACCGTACAGAGCGACATGCTGTGGATGCAGGATTACCTTGCAGAAAACGAGCTGCTCCCCGATGATTATGTCGATGAGGCGGCATATGCACAGGCGATCAGCGACTTCATGTACGAGATCGAAAGCATGAACACCACCGAGGAACAGCAGGAGGAAGTAACGCCCGAGGAGAACGACATGGTGCGCTGCTATTCTCTCCTGCCTGTATATGAGGCACTCCGCAACTCGGTCTATGAGGGCGACTGGGGCGACACTTTGCTCGATTTCTTCTGCGAGACCGATGAGGCATATGGCACCAAGATAGCTAACTTTCTGCCTCTCGCAGTCTCTCTTTCCGATGGTCAGCGCGCTTCCCTGCAGTTCATGACCTTTGAGAACCTGCTGCGTTTCGGCTACTGCCCCGAGGATGCAATGAACAAGACCTTTAACGACATAAAGGCAAAGGCACAGTCTACCGAGGCAATGTCCGTGTATACCGGCGTTATCCGTGCGATCTACCGTGATATGGCAGTTGCACTGACCAACCGTGCCGCCATGGAAGCCGCACAGCGTGACTACATCACCGATATGATCAATGATGCGCAAGGCCAGATCGCCCTGGCATACGTGGTCATTGCTGCCGCTGCGATCGCATTAGTTATTGGTATTGTAGTGCTTGCCCTTTCAAATCCGTATGTCGGTTTGGCTTTGATGGGTGTCAGTACGATGCTTATGGTCACCACGATCACCACTCTTGTAAAGGGCCTGAAGGCGGCGAAAAAGGCGTACTATGACCGACAATTCACGCCGATCCCGAACTTCATCGTCGATGAGGCGGATATCGTAAGCTATACCACAGACGCAAACGGCAACGAGAAGAAGAATATCCAGTTTGACCAGTTCGTGTACTATCAGGCAGTACAGTGCAACAGAAGAGACATCGGCATCAGCAAATATGAGCAGGCACAGGGCAATGTCAACCTGTACGAGCAGTGGGGCTGTCTTGACCTGGCAGACCTGAACTGTGATGTCGGCAAGCAGTGGCTGGTACCCTATGTTGTAAGATCTCCGAAGAAGGGCGACCCGATCCTGGCAGATTCCCTGAAGGTTGAGATGCCTTCTTCCACAAGTGCTGTACTGTACCCCAATAAAACTGTGAAGATGCCGGCAAACTGCAACGGCGCACTGCATATGTTCTGCCTTGAGTCTCCGGCAAATGTGGCAGATGAGGCATACTGCTACGATTCCGACAAGCCCATCTACCTCTTCTGGAAGAGCAGCGGCGCATCTGAGACTTCCTCTGCATTCACCGGCGGTCTGGCTGCACTCTGCGGTCTGGCAGGCATCGTTGTTGGTGCAGTTGCAACAGGTGTTGCAATGAAGGGCAAGAAGAAGGAAACTCCGGACGCTCCGGCAACGACTGCATAAGAACTAAAAACGGGGAGAGGAGGCGTACTCCCCTCCCCGGTGTTTTTGGAGAGGAACGTATGAGAAAAAACGTACAGCAAAGGATCCTGTCTCTGCTCGTGGCAGCGGCTGCGCTGATCTCCGGCGGCGGAGTCGGTACGCTCAGGGCAGCGGCGGAAGGAAAGCCGGAGCCCTATATCAGCGAGGTGTTCATCGCCTACGGTGCGAGCGAGGACGAAGCAGCGCAGTATCTAACCAATAACGGCTGGGAGCCGGTCAAGGGCAACCTCAACCAGGGCAAATCCAAGACCGTGGCTGTGATGGGCATCCGGCGCACTGCCAAAAAGGAAGAAGCCATCACCGATATGGCGGTGATGAACATGGGTCTCACGGAAGAGCAGGCGAAGAAGCTCGGTGTGAAAGCATCGGTCGGCTACAGCTTCAAGGATTATGAGGAGATCGTCGAGGAAAAGAAGGTCGAGATCGACGAATTTATCAACAGCTTCCTGCCGGCGATCAAGGAATACCGTGAGAACTACAAAAACGGCAAGGGCGAGGCGCATGAGCGCGCTGTGCTGGCACATGATCTGCTGAACCTGTATTATGACGGCAAGGTGGACGGCAGATTTTCCCGCCACGACTCCGGGCAGAAGCTCGGCGATCTCCTGCTTGGCGACCTGATGCAGGAGAAACGCATGTCGGACAGCGATTATGAAGCGATGAACGCCAATGATCGTGTCAAAATCGGCGACCTCCAGCAGATCATCCTCGAAGGCTCTGTCATGACCGTGTCTTCTATGGAGCAGCTTATCGGTC
>JAIKWY010000138.1 GCA_024684395.1 Oscillospiraceae bacterium | reverse complement strand
ATGGCGAACAGCACCTTCACGAAGCAGTACACGGCAAGCGCTGCCACGACTGCCACCGGGAAGTCCTTGACAAAGCGGAACAGCACAACATTCCGGTAGTCCTCCGGGGTGTTCGCCAGCTCCTGCGGGAGCTCGATCAGGCGGTTATACGGGACATCCATGACCGTGAAAGCGAGCTTGACGTTATAGGCATCGCCCCGCAGGACACGCACGAGCTCATACACACGCACGCCCATCCGGTAGAGGATAAATGCCGCCGTGCCGCCTGAAAGGCTGTAGCCGGTGGCTTTCAGAAGGCTTGTATTGTTCGCGGTTTTTGCCTGTTTCAGGTCAAGCTCATGGCGCCGGAGCATCAGTCCGCCGCTGAACAGGATCAGCGGGATGACCACGAGATTGTAGAGCATACAATAATACTGCGGATGCCCGAACGTTCCCACCAGATACGAAGCCATGTGCTCATACATCTCCTGTGCGGCTTCGATATCCATATAGAGATTGCCGCACAGCCACAGGAGACCGCCGATCAGGAAATAGTCCGAGCTTCTCTCACAGAAAATGGTCTTGCGGTCGCCGCTGCGGAATGCTAAGAACAGCAGCACGAGCAGCATGACCGTCATGGCGGTCATAAAGCTCAGCGACACCAGCCAGCACCCGGCAAACAGCAGTCCCAGCACCACATAGCGATAGGTGCGCTCCGGGATCTTCTGCGTGACCTGCTTCTTTATCATACAGAGCACGATCATCACCGCTTCGAGCGCCCATCCGACACAGTTCAGACCGGTTTGCAGCGGCGTGGGATCGGGTTCCGGTTCGGCTTTCTGACTCATGTAGGCTTCATACGCCTCCTGCGAGGGGAAGCTGTTCTCCGCATTGATCTCCACGAAGAACGTCCCGCAGTACTCATGCCGCAGGAAGGGCGAATCCGCCGTGCCGCTCTCAGGGACATCGCTGTCGATCATGTGGAGGAACGATGATGCGAAAAGATACAGAAATAGGAACACCAGCACGCCCGCTAAGCATTTCATGATGAAGTAGATGATGTGCAGGCGTTTGTGGATCTTGTCCGGGATCTCGTCTGTGACAGGTGGGGGCGGGAAGAGCTTCTGCATCAGTTTCATCGGGCTTGTTCCTCCAGATATTTCCCAAGCGCTTCTTTCAGATAGAGATAGCGCTCGTATTTTTCGGTCTTCGCAAAATGCACCTCACGGGTCTGTTCGGGGTTATCGGTATAACAGAGCTTTTCATCACCGAACTGCTCACTTGTCGGGTCAAAGACCGCATCCCCGATGACGTTGTAGCAGTGGTAATTCCCGCCCGGCCGCAGTACGCCGTAGACCTCGCCGCCGAAGATGTCCTGCACCAAGAATGCCGTGATGGAGCACTGTCCGCAGGTGATATTCTCCGGGCTCCAGATCTCACGCAGCCGGGGCGCACAAGTGTATTCGCACCAGATATGGCAGAGCGCATCATAGAGCTTCTGCGGGCTCGTGATCGCCGGATACTCGCCGCTGAAATTGGGCGTCATGGCGCATTCCCAGCCGTAGAATTTGTACGGATGCTTCTTCACGATGCACTCGGTCACGCCGGTCAGAACCTGCTTGCCGTTCTGGTTCTGCACCCGGATGGTCAGCTGTGCGAGCCCGTTTTTCGCATTGCGCTCGGTCAGGGCGGTGAGCTCTGCCGTGCCGGTCAGGACATCGCCCGCAAAGACGGGGGCGTTCCATTCGACCTTCTGGGAGGTGCCGGCAAGCAGCTCCTCGCCGAAGAAGTCCTGTTTCAGATACTCCGCCCACACGAGCAGAAAGCTCAGCATCCCGGGCGCCAGGAGCTTCCCGAAAGGCGTCTTTGCCGCATAGTCCGGGTCGGTGTGCAGCGGTACATCGTCGTATTTTCTGGAGAAGCCGAGCATCTCGTTCTCCTCCACGGTAACAGGAGCAAGGTCTACCTGCATCCCGGTCTTCAATTCCTGAAAGAACATAGGGGCTCCTTTCTCACTGTGCCAGCAGCAGCCGTTTGAGCAGTGCCACATCGAAAATATCCACATTCCCGTCCTCGTTGAAGTCGAACGAATCCGCCACGGATGCCGGTTCAAAGGGCTTGATGTTGTGTACCGCCTGCAAGAGCCGGATGAGCTGCACCACGCTGTAGGTCTTCTTTGGAACGGTGCCGTCCGGTTCGGTGCCGCCGACCAGAACGCCGTCTGCATAGACGCAGACATACGGGCATTTCTCCGCTAGCTCCACGCCGGAGACGATGTTGTCATAGTCCTCGCCGGCTTCATCGAGATCCTTCATGCCCTGATGGCTCCAGTCGTTGGAGGGATCCCAGTTGTCGCCGTAGAACATGCCGATGATGAGCTGCACCTTCTTGTTGGAATTGGCGATGGCGTAGTCCGGCCATGCCACCTCGACATAGTAGATGTCATCCTTGTACTGGATGGGCTGGGAGACAGTCGCCGCCCGGTCATCGACCTCGGTCTGCACCTGATCGTAGGGCTTTTGCAGGACGAAGCTGCCGGGAATGCCCTTGCTCTCCATCTCCTTGATGCTGAAATAATAGCGGATGGACAGATCCTTGTGCGGTTCGAGGCAGTCGGTGTTGACGAAGAATGTCAGTCGTGTCACACCTGCGCCGGTCGTTTCGGGACGCTCGGAGCAGTAGCCGGATACCCAGAAATCCGAGCCGGAGAACAGCCCGTTGTCATCCTGCTTTTCCGGGGGCGGAAAGTCCGGCGTGGGCTGCATGGTCTTGTCGCCGTAACGGGCATAGAGCCCCGCCGCAGCGCCTACAAAGGCGGCATTGTAGTCGATCGTGACCTCGTTGAGGATCCAGTCGTTGGTGGTGTCGCTGTGGTTGTCATCCTTGCCGGGACCGCCGACGAGAGCGCCCCAGAGCACATGCTTATGCTCGGCGGGATCCTCTGCCATCGTCAGACCGGATGCCGCACGGTGATGCGGGAAGCGGACGGAGTTCTCGGAGAAGCCGACTACATAGCAGCGTTCGAGCGGGTTGTCACCGAGCAGGTACTCCATCTGTCCGACTGCCCAGTCGGAGAAGTAGTAATCCGGGTGGGACGGCTTATAGAGATCCTTGCCGTTCTGGTATTTGTCATAGACGAGCGCCGTGAACTGCGCCGCTGTGTTATAGCGGGCAGAGCCCCACTGGTCGAGCCAGAAATAGCCCGCCGGGGTGATCTTGCCGATCTCGCCGTCGATGCGGGCGTTGATGCCCTTGGCGGACATCTCCCAGAAGTTGAGCACTTCATATTGCCCACGCCCGATGGCGACACGGCATTCCTCGCAGACCTCCGGATAGATGTCCTGGATCAGACCGTAGACGATGCCCACGCCGTTCCACATGTCATTCCAGCAGAGCACGTATCCGGGCGGCGCATAGTAATCCATGTAGGGAAGTGCCTCTTCGAGGTACCAGTGATCCTCGGTGATGAGATAGAGCCAGCCCGCAGCAAAGCAGTAGTCATCCTCCCACTTCGAGGAGGTGTAGAAGCTCGCAGGGCCGTCTGCACCGGCGCCGACCTTCTTCTCATTCGCCGCTGCAAAGCTGAAGAGCGCCTTTGCGTAGTCAAGGCATTTCTCGGCATACTTCTTGTCGGTGTCCTTGAAATTGTAGTAGTTGATGGCAAGGCAGGCTGCCGCTTCGGCGACATCGTCCGTGGTCGGGAGGTCTGCCGTTGCAAAGAAGGCAGGGCGTGCCATAGCGTCGATCTCCGGTGACTGCCAGTATTTGTGGTCGATGGCACCGTCACCGACCTGGTAGCAGAAGGCGATCACATCGCCGCTGTCATCCCGGAAGGTCGAGCGCATGAAATAATCGCAGAAATACCGGCAGATCGTCTCGACATGCGCATCCTGACCGGTCTCCTTGTAGGCATCCCGGAACTCGTAATAGCCCCACGACACCACAGAGCCTGCATACGCCTCCGGGAGACCGAATTTCACATGGTCGCCTGCATCGTGGAAACCGCCGGACACATCGACATAGCCGTCGCCGTCCGGGTCGAGGATGTCCTTGTACTGCTTGATGAAGGCGGCGGAGAGGTTCGTGCCGATCTCCTGTTCGTCCATCGGTACGAGCGGCACCTGTGCATCGCAGACATGGCAGTTGCCGCGCCACGGGAGCAAGGTGTTGTCCGCAACGCCTGTGCCGCACATGTTGGCGTCGTAGAAATACATGGAGTATTGCAGCAGCTTTGCCCAGTTGGTATCGACCTCGGCATAGTCCGCTTCGTTCGGGACAGCCGTGGCATGTGCCGGGGTGACGGGCAGGGAAACGAGCGCTGTGACGGCACCGATCAGCAGCGCTGCGAGCTTTCTGGCTTTCATTCGGATACTTCCTTTCCTTCGGGAGCCGCTATGGTCAGCGGCGTGGTATAGTGCGGGTCATGCCGTTTCTTGCCGGTGAAGACAAACACGGTGATGAGCAGTGCGATGTCTGCCGCAGCGAGCAGGAGCGCTGCCAGTGTGATGATCACATCGGCGGGCGGGTTGTTTTCCCCGAGCGTCTGCACCTCCTCCGCCAGCAGGGCATCGAACGAGCCGTGCAGGAGCCAGGGCAAGCCGAACGACAGCACATGATACACAGGCTTCTGTGTGCTGAGCGCCTTGCCGTAGAAAAGCCCCATCAGGAAGCCCAGACCGATGTGTCCGCTGGTCAAGCCCCGGACGAGCATGGTGACAGGGCTTGCGCCGAGGGCATAGGGGATGTCTTCGATGAGCCCGAATGCCGTGCCGATGATGACCATGAAGGCGATGGCTTCGAGCCATGTCACGTCACGTCTGAGCCGGGTCATGAGCCGCCGGAAGACGAGGTACTTGGTCAGCTCTTCGGCGAGCGCCAGCACGAAGAAGGCGTGGTAGACGCTTGTGAATGCCGGTGAAAAGTGCGGGGAAAAGGCGATCTTCTCGATGATGAAAAAGACAGCCGAGCATCCGAGGACGAGCACCACGGAGCAGAAGCCCTGGATGAGCGCCCGTTTGCAGGCGGGCTTGTAGTCCTCCGCAGCCGGCATCCTGTTGCGCAGCCAGAGACAGACCCCGATCGCCGGGATCAGGCTGATCAGGAATGCGATGATGGACAGGATCATAAATGCCTCCCTTCCGGCAGATGCGCCGTAGGATCTTTCTTACATTATAACACATCTTTTCCCCGGATGCAAGGACTATTTGCAGCATTCCGGAAAAGGCAGTGGACAGAATTTGTTAAACATGCAGAAAATATACACAAATTTGTTACGAACAGGGGTTGATTTTGCTGATGAAATATGCTATACTAAAAGCATGAACTGCGCTGCAAAACAGCCAGCGCCCCCCAGCAGGAAGGGAGCTGAAAGATGATGAAACAGGAAGATCAGCGATTTTATGAATTATTCTCGGAAATGGTCTCATCCATGACTAAGATCGGAAAGCCGGATATTTCGAGGATCCAGGCGATCCTGAATGAGTATGCAGCCATGTTCCGGCTTTCCAAAGCGATCACATATATCTACCGCAATCCGAGCGACGAGAAAGAGCACATCGGCGAGACGCTGTGCAGCTTTGACACGGGCGAGGAGGGAGAACCGGTCGTCACGATCCGTGTTGTGACGAGCGTGATGTCGAGTGTGACGATGATCGCCTACATGGCACCGGACACCGAGCCGCTTGATCCGGAGGAACGGGAAAAAGTCGAGCTCGTGATGCGAACGGCGGTAAGTTTTATCAGCCGCAACCGCCTGCGGGATATGGTGGACAGGCTGGCTCTCTGCGATGATGCAGGCTTCCCCAACATGCGCAGTATGCGTGGCTATCTGGCACGGCATTCCGCTCCGGACAGCATGAAGGGGATGGCGGTCGCACAGTATAATCTGCGGCATTTCGCCGTGGTGAACCAGGAGATCGGCAGACAGTTCGGCAATGTCGTGATGAAGCGGCATTTCGAAGGTCTGATGCAGATCATCGGAGAAAAAGGACAGGCGTTCCGTCTGGGCGGCGATAATTTTATTACCTGCTTTGATCGGAGCATCCAGGACGAGGTGCTTTCCTATCTGTCGGAGGCACATGTAGCCTATGCCGAGGACAAACAGCCCATCCCGATCTCGGCGAGCGCCGGCGTGTTCTGCATCCCGGACGGGTTTCAGATCACGGATCCCAACGATGTCATGGAAAGTGTCATCGTGGCGATGCGTGCTGCACAGAGCGGCGGCAAGGCGCATATCATCTTCTTCAACAAGGAGCTCCTCAAGCAGAAGGAGAAGAGCATGAAGGTGCAGCAGCTGTTCCCGGAGGCGCTGCGCGAGGAGGAGTTCCGGGTCTTCTATCAGCCGAAGGTCAACATCGAGACCGGCGAGCTCTCCGGCGCCGAGGCGCTCTGCCGCTGGTTCCATCATGACAGGATCATCCAGCCGGGGGAGTTCATCCCGGTGCTCGAAAGCTCCAATGACATCTGCCAGCTCGACCTCTACATGCTCCGCCATGTGTGCATGGACATCCGGCGCTGGCTCGATGAAGGCAGGACACCGGTGCGCATCTCCGTCAATCTCTCCCGGAAGCATGTGCTGAACAATGACCTGCTGTGTGCCATCAAGGAGATCATCGACGGCTTCTCCATCCCGCATCACTATATCGAGATCGAGCTGACCGAGACCACGACCGATGTGGAATTTGAGAATTTGCAGTATATCGTCCGGGCATTGCAGCAGGAGGGCATCTACACGTCTGTGGATGATTTTGGCGTGGGCTATTCCTCGCTGAACCTGATCCGTGCGATCCCGTGGAACGTCCTGAAGATCGACCGCAGCTTCCTGCCGCTCGAGAACGACGCCCCGGACAGCACCCGGCGCATCATGTTCCGGCATGTTGTGGCAATGGCAAGGGATATGGGGCTCGAATGCATCGCCGAGGGCGTGGAAAACACCGCACAGCTCGCTGTCCTGCGGGAAAACAACTGCGGGCTGGCACAGGGCTTCCTGTTCGACCGTCCGCTGCCGGTGGAGGAGTTCGAGAAGCGTCTGGAGCAATGCCGGTATCAGATACCCGACATCTCATAGCATAGGCATAGAAAAAACGGATCTCCTGCGGCGGGGATCCGTTTTCTGTGTCATTGCTGCTCGGAGAGATAGAGCGTGCAGCGGCTCTGGATGGCATCGGCTGCCTGACGGGAGGTCTGCCCGCCGCCGAAGTACTTCTCCGCTTCCTCGGTGATGATGGCGGAAATGGTCGGGTCATTCCCCGCATACATGCGGACGCCTGCGATGTACTCCCGCATGAGATCCATCTCCTCCTGCGAGGCGGCGCTGCGAAATTCTCCCCGGATGGTGCCGGCTTTGAGGTAGTTCTCGAAGCTGTCCCGGCGGATGGGCATGGTGGCGAAGGTGTCACCGGAGAGCCCGACCTTGCTCTGCTGGCGGGAGTCGAGCTCCCACATGAGATAGTCCCAGACCGCATCCTGCATGTCGGACTGCGCCGTCATCGAGAGGACGTAGTTCATCAGATAGCGCCCGCCGTTGCCGCAGGCGGATTCCGGGAAGCCCACGAGGGTGATGTCCTCGTTGCAGTAGTCCTCGGTGTGGATGCTGTGGTAGGCATAGGGTTCGGTGATCGTGAAGGCGGTCAGCAGACGATGGTCATTCCAGTAGGCATAGCCGAGTTCGGCCTGTTCCCGCTTTTCCTCCTGGCTGTGGGTCAGCTCACTCACCGGCTTCACGCTTCCGGCAAGCTCGAGGAGCTGCACAAAGCTGTCCGAACCGAAGCTGCATGTCATATTCTCCCGGTCGATGAAGGACGACTGGCTGCCCGTGAGATAGAGGCTCGTGACGGCTTCACGGGTCGTGTATTGCAGGAGATCCATGCCCTCCGGCATGTTCTGTATCATGGCGGTGTATTCCTCCGGGGTGCGCCCCTGCTGCACGCCGACAAGCTCGGTCTTGGCAGCGGCGGTCGCCACGGTGAACGAGAAACCAAGACGCTCGAGTCTGCCGTTGCTTTTCAGACCGTCGAGGAGGTTCATGTAGTAGTCGGTGGCGGAGAAGCGCTCATCCGCTTCGAGCAGGGGAGCGAAGTCCACAAGCAGGCCCTTGTTGGAAAGCTGCTGGTAGGGGAGCCCGTCCATGCAGATGATGTCCGGGACGATGCCCGCAAGCAGGTCGTTCTTGAAGTCCTCGACCGCCTCGGGATAGCGGGCGGCGTTGTCGTAGAGGGTGCCGACCCAGTCGCCGGTCATGTACTGCTTCTCCTCCCATTCCCAGTCGGAATACAGGCGGGAGTTTTCGTAATAGGGATCGGCGTAGTCCTTCATGAAGATATGGACATCGGTCTGGGAGCGGTTGTATTCACAGATATGGCTGATGAGCGAGGTTTTCAGGTTCACACCGGCGAGGGTGATGAACTTCATGCCGGAGAGCTCGTCCTCGTTGCGGGGGCGCAGGCGCTTGTAGCTGTAATTGCCGTTGTCTTCCGTGAACTGGATGAGGAATTCCCCGTTGTCGAGCGGGAACAGCTTGCCGCAGCTGCCCGGGAGATCGGAGTTGCGCAGGTCAACGAGCATCGTGGCGGTATAGTCCTCCGCAATGCCGTAGATGCCGTTGGCATTGTAGCAGTAGAGCTCATAGTCAGGACCCGCTGCAATGCCCTGTATATTGAAGGGAAGGCTCGCTTCGACCGGCGCCACGGTCATGGCATCGGTATCGAGCGTGTAGAGCTTCATCTCCATCCCGTCGCCAACAGTCATGTACGCCTTGCCGGACTTGCCGGGGACGACGTCCCAGCCCCAGAGGTCGCCGAGTGCGATCTTGCCCTTGAGCTGGAAGTCCTGCGTATAGACCTCGATGCTGTCCGGGACGGTCTCGCCCGTGTAGGGGAGGAGGAGCCAGTTGCCCTTGCCATCCGCGAAGAACAGCTCCTCATAGAGCTCGCATTCGGTCACGGAAGCGGGGAATTGCACGGCCTCGGCGACGTTCAGGTCATCGTCATAGATCTCGAGCACACGATCCTTGCCGTCCTGGTCATACCAGCCGCCGGAGACGCCGTGCGAGACATTGTACACAGCGGCAAGCCTGCCGTCCGGGAGCTGTCCCTCCCAGATGGGGAGGTTGATCTGCCCTTTGTTGAAGTCGTGCCATTCGCCGGTGGCAGGGTCGCAGAGGCTCATGGCGGTGTTCTGGAGCGTGGTGTACTTCGTGCAGATGATGCCCTTCTCCGTCACGGCGGCCGGCTCGAACCGGCTGCCCGCCTTGGTGAAATCCTCCGAGGCGTAGGACGTGGAAAGGTCGATCTCGAGCGTGGAGCCCTTGGGCTTCCTGGAACATCCTGTGACAGGGAGCAGCAGGGCAGCTGCTGTCAGGATGGCGGTGATACGTTTTAACATAGGACAGACCTCCGGTTGTATAGTATGTGGGATGGTGCGGTGATCTCTGCCCCTGACCCGCTTTCGATGCGGCGGGGTGTAGGGGCGGAGCCCCACGGCGGGTCGGGGCGCGCCAGCGCCCCCTAACCCCCTCCCCCTTGGGGGTGACTCCCCACGGGGTGGGGAGATGTCCGCAGGACAGAGGGGACACGCCGCCAGTAAGGCGGGTGCCGCCGAACGGCGGCGGAGGGGGAAGCTGCCCGGATCATCGCTCCGTTCTGTCTACCAAACACATCATACCACCAAAACTTGACAAAGTGGAAGCAGATTTCCTGAAAATCGTCGAACTGCACAAGCGGCGCCGCTCTCTTTTGTACAGGATGCCGGACGGGCGATATGCCGGAATCCTTGCATTTCCCCTTGCGATATGGTATAATGAAAGAAGATGCGCAGAGAGGAGGAGACGGGATGCGCCTATTGCTGATACAAGCGTGGAGCCATGACGAGACCGCATACCGCAGCCGTTTTTCGAGCCTGCTGAGCTATCCCTCGCTGACGCTGGCGGTGCTGTATGCACTGGTGCCGGAGGGGCTGTTTGAGCAGATCGACGTGCTCGATGAGAATTCCCAGAGGGTGGACTACGACAGGGCGCACTATGACCTCGTGCTGATCTCGTTCGAGACGTCCTCGGCGGTGTCGGCGTACAAGCACTGCGATGCGTTCCGGGAACGGGGCAGCTATGTGGCAGTCGGCGGCTATCATGCAACGGCACTCCCGGAGGAGGCTGCACAGCACTGCGACACGGTCATTTCGGGACCTGCGGAGAAGGCGCTCCCGGCGTTCCTCATGGACTGGGCGGCGGGGCATCCGAAGGCGTTCTACCGGGATACCAATGTCTGTCCGGCGGACTTTCCCCTCCCGGCACGGGATGTCGTCACCAAGAAGCGCAAGCTGAAGATCCCCGCTGTCATTGCGGATCGGGGCTGCATGAACGGCTGCAAATACTGCTCCATGCGGACGATGTGGAAAAGCGATCCCCGCCCGGTGGAGGAGGTCGCAGAGGAGATGCGCTCGCTGCGGGCGAAGCACTTTGTCTTCTATGACCCGAATTTCTTCGGGAAGCGGGATTATGCCATGCGGCTGATGAAGGCGATCGAGCCGCTGCATGTGTTGTGGGCATCGGATGCGACGGCAGACTTCGGCTATGACCATGAGCTCATGGAGACAGCCTACCGGAGCGGCTGCCGGGGCGTTGTTGTCGGCCTGGAATCGCTCAATTCGCAGTCCTTAGCGGGCGTGTACAAGCGCTTCCACGATGCGGACAAGTACGAGGAGATCATCCGGAATATCCACAGCCACGGCATCGGGGTGAACGGGTGCTTTGTCATGGGGTTTGACGATGACACGGAGGAGGAGCTGCTTGCTCTCCCGGAGCGCGTGGACAGGCTCGGGCTCGACCTCTGCAAATTCGCCATCCTGACGCCCTATCCCGGCACCCGGCTCTATGACGAGATGGAGCGTGACGGGCGCATCCTCACCAAAAACTGGGATCTCTACAACCAGCACCATGTGGTCTACCAGCCCAAGCACCTCGATCCGCAGCGGCTGCATGACATCTACCGGCACGTCTGGAAGGAAGCCTATCGCTGGAAGCGTGTGGGGAAGCGGGTCTTCGGCTCCCCGGCACTGTTCAAGGGGGCAGGGGGATTCCTCCTCGGGGCGAATATCGGGTTCCGGTACATAGGAATTAAATGATAATAAATGGCGGATCTGAGCGCAGCAAAGCTGCCAAGCGCTGCACCCCGCTCCATAGCACCTGCGCAAAGCAGACGAGGCCAAACGAGAAACTGTCTCATGTTAGGCTGCCTTACATCCCGAACTGTGACCCCGGTATCATCTATTCCGCCGTCGCCCCGTTAAGGGGCGATCGAGCGGGAGCAGGTCTGCCAAGTACCAGAATGCCCCAAGCGGGTGCAGGGCAGCCGCCCTGCCGTCCGGGAGTCCAGAGGGTGCCGACGAGGGCATCCTCTGGGCAGGGGTGAAGTGCATCCGCAGCATGAAAATGCTTAGGCTGGGGGCGCAGCCCCCAAGAAAGACCCAAGGTCAAACCACCCTACCCGATTTATATGCCCATCAAATCCAGAACGAGGAGGATGACCAACAACATGAAAATAACGTTCATCCGCCTCAACATGTTCGAGCACATCGGCACCGATGCCATGAAGCCGATCCTCTTCGGCATCATCCGGGGGCTGACGCCGGATCGCCATGAGATCCTCTTCCTTGATGAACGTGCGGAGAAGCTGCCGGAGTCCCTCGACTGCGACATCCTTGCGATGTCCGTGGAGACCTACACGGCGAAACGTGCTTATATATTGGCAAAAAAGTACCGCCGCCCCGGCATGACCATCGTGATGGGCGGGTTCCATGCGAGTGTGTGTGCCGAGGAGATGCTCGACTATGCGGACACCGTCCTCATCGGGGATGCGGAGGAGACATGGCAGCCGTTCCTCAGAGACTGCGAACAGGGTAAGCCCCGGGCGATCTATGGCGGGGGTGAGCGCTGCGAGCTGCTGCCGGCCGTTGACAGACCGGGCGTCTATCGCCACAAGTACCACGGCATCGGGGTGTGTCAGATCTCCCGAGGGTGCAAATTCCACTGCGACTTCTGCTCCATCAAGACCATGTACCGCTGTGTCCGGCGGAAATCCCCGGAGACGGTCGTGCAGGAGCTCTCGCAGATGAAAGAGCGGGTAGTCTTCTTTGCGGATGACAATCTCTTCTACGACAGGGATTCGGCAATGGCGCTGCTGCAAGCCATCACGCCGCTCAGAAAGCGCTGGGCGTGCCAGATCAGCATGGATGCCGCACGGGATGACGAGCTCCTCGCTGCCATGCGGAAAGCCGGCTGCTTCCTCGTGCTCATGGGCTTCGAGAGCCTGAATGCGGAGAGCCTTGCGGAGATGCACAAGGCTGCCAACATGGCACGGGATTACGAAACGCTCATCCGGCGGATCTATTCGCACGGGCTCATGATCTACGGGACGTTCGTCCTTGGGTGCGATTCCGACCGGGAGGACGTGTTTGACAAGACCTTCGACTTTGCGGTGCGGAACCACATCGCTGTCACGAATTTCAACCCGCTCATCCCCATGCCGGGGACGGGCGTTTACAGGCGGATGGAGCAGGAAGGACGGCTCCGCTACAAAAAATGGTGGCTCTCGGACGTGTACCGCTACGGGGAAACGGCGTTTTTGCCGAAGCACATGACCCCGGAGGCGTTGCAGGAGGGCTGTCTCAACATGCGGACGAAGTTCTACTCGCTGCCGTGCATTTTGCGCAGGCTGTTCGGGGCGCCGCATCATCTGCATCCACGGAATATCGTCATTTTCCTGCTGGCGAACATCATATCCGGCAGGGAGATCCATGCCAAACAGGGGCAAATGCTGGGAGGTGAGCTCGGTGCATCTGACGTTGATCAAACCGAATATCGGCAGGCGTGAGCATAGCCTGTACGTGGATGAGGGACGCATGGAACCGCTTCCCTTGGGCATTCTTGCCGCACTGACACCGCCGGATGTGGAGGTCGTGCTCTACGATGACCGCATGGAGCCCATCCCCTATGACAAGCCGACCGACTTAGTTGCCATCACGGTGGAGACCTTCACCGCACGCCGTGCCTATGAGATCAGCGCCGCCTACCGGGATCGGGGCGTCAAGGTCGTCATGGGCGGGATGCACGCCAAGCTCATTCCCGGGGAGGTGCAGCAGCACTGCGACTGCGTCATCATCGGGGATGCAGAGCCCGTCTGGGCGCAGATGATCGCAGACTGCAAGGCGGGGCGGCTCCAGCCATGCTACAAAGCCACACAGCCCCTCTGTCCGCAGGAGGGCATCATCGCACGGCGGGACATCTTCGAGGGGAAGGGCTATCTGCCCATCTCGCTGCTGCAATTCTCCCGCGGCTGCTCGCATAAATGCGAATTCTGCGCATCATCGGTCTATTTCGGGGCACATCACTTCTGCCGTCCGGTGGATGAGGTGCTGCGGGAGATCGCATCCCAGAAGCGAAAGCTGCTGTTCTTTGTGGATGACAACATCGTCTGCAACCGGGCGAAGGCGAAGGAGCTCTTCCGGGCGCTCATCCCGCTGAAGCTCCACTGGGTGAGCCAGGGTAGCATGGACATGCTACAGGATAAGGAGCTCATGGAGCTGATGGTGGCGAGCGGATGCCTGGGGCTGGTCATCGGGTTCGAGAGCATTTCTCCGCAGAATATCGCCAATATGCATAAGCTGACAAATACCCGTGCCGCCTCGGATATGTATGCCAGAGAGATCGAGGAGCTGCGGCAGTGGGGCTTGCAGACATGGGCGGCATTCACCGTGGGGCATGACGAGGACACGGTCGAGAGCATCCGGGCGACCTGTGATTTTGCCATCCGGAACAAGTTCACCTTCGCAGCGTTCAACATTTTGATGCCGTACCCGAACACGCCCCTCTATGCCCGGTTACAGGCGGAAAACCGGCTGCTCTATGACGGCTGCTGGTGGCTGCATGAGGAATACCGCTTCAACTATTGCAGCATCGTGCCGAAGAACATGACCCCGGACGAGCTCACGGAGATCAGCTTCGACTGCCGCCGCCGCTTCAACAGTGTGGGGTCGATCATCAAGCGGGCGATGGAGCCGAGGACGAATATGCGGACGCCGTATCGGTTTATGACGTATCTGCTGTATAATCCGCTGTTCCGGAAGGAAGTTTTCAAGAAGCAGGGATTGCATTTTGGGCTTGACGATGAAGCACAAAGGGGTACGTAGGGGGCGAAGCCCCCTACAAAACAATCCTCCCCCTTGGGGGGTGACTCCCCACGGGGTGGGGAGATGTCCGCAGGACAGAGGGGACACGCCGCCAGTAAGGCGGGTGCCGCCGAACGGCGGCGGAGGGGGACACTCTGCGGGAGACTTCCGCATAATCACATAACAAGGAGGGACACACCCCATGAAAGGCGCCATGACACCCATCAACGACCTGACAGAACAAGACATCCAGACCATGTATACCCTCATGCAGACCTACTACGAGCACACCGACGAAGCTGTATTCCGGCGTGACCTGGCGGAAAAAGACTATGCCCTCACGCTGCGGGACGGCGGGGAGCTGGTGGGCTTCTCCACACAGCGGGTGCTCACTGTGGAAGTGGAAGGCAAGCCCATAAGCGGCGTATTTTCGGGGGATACCATCATCCGGCAGGATCACTGGGGCGAGCAGGAGCTGTTCCGCATCTGGTCACAGTTCTGGTTCCCGTTTGCGAAGGACTATGACGAATTCTGGTGGTTCCTCATCTGCAAGGGCTATAAGACCTACCGGATCTTGCCCACGTTCTGGGAAACGTTCTACCCCACGTTCCGGCACGAGACCCCGGCGCATGAACAGGCGGTCATGGATGCCTATGCCCGGGCGCTCTATCCGGACGAATATGACGCAGCTTCGGGCGTCATCGTCTACCGGCATGAGAAGGACAGGCTGCGCCCCGGCGTTGCGGATGCGGACGAGCATCGTCTGAAAAACAAGGATATTGCGTACTTCTGTGAGCGTGACCCCGGCTGGCAGCAGGGGAATGACCTCGTCTGTCTTGCCCGGATGGATGTGGCAGCGATGAAGCGCCGTTCGCCTGCCATCCTGGGGATCGAGGGGCTGTGACGGGGGCTGTGAACCGCCTGCTGCGGGCGGTGTATACCACGGAATATCGGGCATATCGCAGCGTGACGGATGTGCGGAAGGTGCAGCGGCAGTATCTCGGCGATCTGCTGGCGAAGAATTCCGACAGCTTCATTGGCAGGAAATACCATTTTGCGGACATCCATAGCTATAAAGAGTTCACCGAGCGTGTCCCTCTGACATGCTATGAGGATTATGCGCCATATATCGACAAGATCGCCAACGGCGCACAGCATATCCTGACCGAGGAGCCGGTGCTCCTGTTCGAGCCGACGAGCGGATCTTCGGGCGCACGGAAGCTCATCCCCTACACGGCATCGCTGCGGGCGGAGTTCCAGGCGGGCATCAAGCCGTGGCTCTGCGACCTCTACACAAACGTAAAAGGGCTATGCGACGGGAAAAGCTACTGGTCGATCACGCCTCTGACCACAGGCAGAGAGTACACGCCCTGCGGCATCCCCATCGGGTTCGAGGAGGATACCGCCTACTTCGGCAGGGTCGAGGGCAGGCTCATGCAGGAGATCATGGCGGTGGATGGCAGTGTGAAATTTGTCAGCAATATGGAGCAATTCTGGCACAGCACTGCCGTGCAGCTCCTGACCTGCGGCAAGCTGAGCCTGATCTCGGTGTGGAACCCGACCTTCCTGACGTTGCTTTGCAGCTACATAAAAGCGGAGGGGCACGCCCTGCGGCACGAGCTCCCGCATGAACAGGAACGGCTGTGTTATGCGGAATTGAACCGCTTCGACAAGGTGTTCCCGGAGCTGCGGCTCATCTCGCTCTGGGGGGACGGCTGTGCGGCGGACGAGCTCCCGGCGGTGGCGGAGCTGTTCCCCGGCGTTCAGCTCCAGCCCAAGGGACTGCTGTCCACGGAATGCTTCACATCCTTCCCGCTCATCGGGCAGGAGGGGAGCTCCCTCAGCATCTATTCGCATTTCTTCGAGTTCAGAGCGGGGAGCGGGCGCATCGTCACAGCCGAACGCCTGCAACCGGGCGCCGTCTACGAGGAGATCGTCACCACCGGCGGCGGGTTCTATCGGTACTGCACGGGTGACCTGGTGGAGGTGCTTTCCACCGATCCCATCCCCCGTATCCGTTTTCTGCGGAGAACAGGCGCAACCAGCGACCTCTGCGGGGAGAAGCTGACGGAGGGATTTGTGCGGAGCATTGTCAAAAAGCTCGGTATATCGGTCTGTCTGCTTGCTCCCGAGGGGCATGGCTACACGCTCTACACCACCTCCGACATCGCCCCGGATGTCCTCGATCAGGCGCTCTGCGAGGGCTTCCACTACAACTATTGCCGCCAGCTCGGACAGCTCCGGCAGGCGGAGGTCGTCCGTGTCAGCGAGGATCCCGCCCGGGTCTGCCTCCGCCGCATGACCGCCGAAGGGATGCGGATGGGGGATGTCAAGCCGGAAGTACTGTCGAGGCTGAGCGGGTGGGGGGAGTGGTTCTCCTCCTGATGAGCCCGCACATGCTCACTTTTTCGGCATTCGATAGCCGAAACAAAGTGAGCAAGTGCAGAGTGACGTAATATAGCCATTTCTGAGACTTGTGCTCAGGCGGGTGCTCACTTCTCTAAGGACTGAGTGAGTGAGTGAGCGCGTTAGCTTATTGTATGCTGGCTGACGGATACTATCTTGTCTGCAAATATTTGCCCTGTTGTGTGCAAAAATCCGGGCTTTTCCGCCTATGGGTGAAAGCAATTCGCCGAAGCCGATAGGAGGTAGCATATGACGAGAGAAGATATCGCAGCAGCCGAGCAGAACACATTCTGCCTGAAAAATCTGGAACCGCAGGAGGTACAGTGGCTCTGGTATCCGTATATCCCACGCGGCAAGCTCACCATCATGCAGGGCGATCCCGGTGAGGGCAAGACCACACTGGCGCTGCACCTTGCAGCCTGTGTCACTACCGGGTATTTCCCCGGTTGTGCGGAGAAGGAGCTTGCAGGGACGGTCATCCTGCAAAGTGCCGAGGACGGTATGCGGGATACCATCGTGCCGAGACTGGAACAGGCCGGAGCCGACCGTTCCCGGATTCGCAGCATCTATGAGAACTTTGACCCGCTGACACTGACGGATGAACGCCTTGCCAACATTCTCGAGGTCTACAGCCCCGACCTGCTTATCATTGATCCGCTGCAGGCGTATCTCGGGGCAAATGTAGACATGCACCGTGCCAATGAAGTGCGCCCGGTGATGAGCCATCTCTCCGAGCTGGCTGACCGCTTTGGCATTGCCATTCTTCTTGTCGGCCACATGAACAAGAATGCCGGTCTGAAAGCGCTGTACAAGGGGCTGGGTTCCATCGACATCACGGCCTCCGCCCGGAGCGTCCTGCTGGTTGCAAAGAACCCGAAGGATCCCTCCATGATCTATATGGGACAGATCAAGTCGAGCCTTGCACCGGCTGGTGCTGTTGTCGGATTCGAGCGGACGGACACAGGGGCGCTCCGTTATGCAGGGGAACAGCATGTGAATATGCAGGAGCTCATCGACGGGACTTCCCGTGTCAGACCCCGGGAGCGTGCCGGAGAGTTTCTGGAGGAGATCCTTGCAGACGGCAAAAAGCCGGTCGCAGCTGTCAAGGAAGCAGCGTCATCCAGGGGCATTGCCATCGGAACGCTGCGGCGTGCCTACAAGGAGCTCGGTATCCAGCATATCAGAGTGGGCAATGAGCACTATATGGCGCTGCCGAAAGCAGATACTGAACCGGAGCCGGCACCGCAGCCGCCTGCCGCAGATAAGATCAATATGGAGGAGTATTACTCCGAAGAGCTCGGCAGATACCTGACCCCGGAGGACTTTGAACCTCTCCCATACTGATGCGAGGCGATTATCCGTCAGTAAGTAGACAATAAGCTAACGCGCGCACTCACTCACTCAGTCCTTATAAAACTGAGCAGGTGCATAAGTGCTTGCCGACCTTTGCCCGAAGGGCATTGGGAGGCACCTGCCAGCGGGTGACTCCCCACGGGGTGGGGAGATGTCGAGGAACGAGACAGAGGGGACGGGCTGTTCAGCTCCCCGCCACTCACTCACTCAGTCCTTATAAAACTGAGCACCTGCTTTTGCTATGAACGACAGAAACGGCTATATATAGCCAAACTGCACTTGCTCACTTTTTCTGGCGCATCACCCTGCGCAAAAAGTGAGCATGTGCGCCATCATTGGAAGGAGACACCATGCGCATCCAGATCCGAAAATGGAAACTATCCGACAGTGCCGCACTGGCGGCGAACCTGAACGACCTGAGCGTCCTGAACAATCTGCGGGACGGGCTGCCGTACCCGTACACGGAGGAGGATGCGGCGGCATATATCACCGTGATGATGCACGCCGATCCCGAGAAGGTCTTTGCCTTTGCGGTCACGCTCGATGACGAATGCATCGGCAGCATCGGGGTGTTCCGGTGCGAGAACATCCACCGCCGCTCGGCAGAGCTGGGCTATTACATCGGCAAGCCCCACTGGGGGAACGGCTATATGACCGTTGCCGTGCGCCTCATCTGCCACTACGTCTTCACCCATTCCGACATCGTGCGCATCTTCGCAGAGCCGTTTTCCACGAACCTCGGCTCATGCAGAGTCCTCGAAAAGGCAGGCTTCACCTATGAGGGGACTATGCGCCAGAATGCCTACAAGAATGGGAATTTGCTCGATATGAAGCTGTATTCTATTTTACGTGATGAAAGGGGATAATGCGCTGCACTGTTGTCTGAAACGCTATTCCTTTATCCCGATAGACAAGTTAAGATTGTCCCCCTCCGCCCCTCCGGGGCACCTCCCCCAGAGGGGGAGGACAGGGGAGGGGGCTGGCGCCCCCTTGACCCGCTCCAAAGTTCAGATGAAAAGAGGATGAACACATGAAGATAGCTTTGTTAGCCCCGGCCGGAGCGATGCACCGGTTTTCCGGCAGCTTTGGGAAGTCCCTGCACTATGCGCCGCTGACGCTGACAACATTGGCAGCGCTCGTGCCGGAGGAGCTCGATGCCGAGGTCGTCATCTATGATGAGACAGCCGGGAAGATCCCGCTCGACCTGGACGCCGATCTGGTCGGCATCACCTGCATCACCGGCACCGCACCGAGATGCTATGCCTATGCCGATTATTTCCGGCGGCAGGGCAAGACCGTGTTCCTCGGCGGCGTCCATCCGTCCATGATGCCCGAGGAAGCCGCACAGCATGCCGATGTGGTGTTCACCGGCTTCTCCGAGCAGACCTTCCCGGAGTTCCTGCGGGACTATGCACGGGGGGAGTACCGGCGGTTCTACCACCAGAACTGCGACTTCACCATCGCCGGCAAGCCCATCCCACGCCGGGAGCTCCTGAACAAAAAGCGCTATATCACGATCAATACGGTCGAGGCGATCCGCGGCTGTATGCACAACTGCACCTTCTGCGCCTATCCTGCGGCATTCGGGAAGCGTGTCTACAAGCGCCCCGTGAACGAGGTCGTTGCCGAGATCGAAGCGCTCCACTCCAGGCATGTCCTGTTCCCGGACGTCAACCTCGTCACCGACCGGAAGTATGCGATGGAGCTCTTCACGGCGATGATCCCCCTGAAAGTGATATGGCTGGGGCTGGTGACATCCTCCATCGGCGTGGACAAGGAGCTCATCGGGACCCTCAGCAGGAGCGGCTGCCGGGGCTTGCTCATCGGCTTTGAATCCGTGACACAGGAGTCGCAGAAATTTATCCACAAGGGGCATAACCGTGTGGATAACTATGTCGAGCTGATGAAGCGCCTGCATGATGCGGGCATCCTGGTGCAGGGCTGCTTTGCGTTCGGCGGCGACGAGGAGGACACCTCGGTCTTTGAGCGCACGGTCGAGATGGTCGTCAGGGCGAAGATCGACCTGCCCCGCTATTCCATCCTGACGCCCTTCCCCCGCACGGAGTACTATGCCCAGCTCGAACGGGAGGGACGCATCACGGAGCGCAACTGGGCGATGTATGATGTGCAGCATGTGGTCTACCAGCCCAAGCGCATGACCCCGGAGGAGCTCATGGAGGGCACCGACTGGGCATGGCGGATGACCTATTCCACCGGCAATATCGTGAAGCGCCTTGCCCCCTTCATCCACAGCCCGTGGCTCTCGCTCCCCGTCAATATGGGCTACAAGGGCTATGCGGATAAATGGCATAAGTTCACCCGGGAGGTCATGTGCGATAATTCGGATATCCCGGCGGGTGCGCCGCTGCTCTCAGTGAATGATCCCTTGCAGAAGATCGTTGTCTGATCTCAGCTTCTGACATCATATAAAGGAGGTACACCCCCATGCTCACCCTCTGCATCAAATTCTTCCTCTTCATCACCGGCCTGCTCCCCCTCTCCGTCCATGCCAAGTCTTTGCTGCGGCTGCTGACGGATGCGCTCATTATGCCGCTCTTCGGCTACAAGGTCAAGTCCATGTCCTTCTTCGGGCTGCGCTTTGAATCGGAGAAGAACGGCGGCTGGCATAAAGTCCCGTTCAAGTACGAGCAGACCATCTCCCACAACTGCGGCATCGACCTGCGCAAGCCCATCCCGGAGGATGCCGAGCGCAAGGAGAAGATCGCCCTCTACGTTTCCACCATCCTGACCTTCCTCATCAGCTGCGGCATCGCCTTCCTGTTCCGTGGCTCGTTTGCGCGTCTCCTTGAACAGTTCCACAGCTTTATCTCCCCCGACCTGATCGTCTCCTCCGTGTATCCGTCCTACCTCGACTGGCTGGCGGCGGGCTTTGCTGTCGGTCTGGTGTTCCACTCCCTGTTCAGCGTGGGGACGACTGTCTATATCTATGCGGTCATGATGAAGAAGCTCGCAGGCTACACCAGTTCCCTCATCAAGCGGATGCGTGCCGGGGAGAAGGTCTATGACATGGCTCTGCGCCCGGCCTCCGAGCTGCCCTACAAGAACCCCACCCAAATAGAGATCATGCTCTACAACAACATCTACCTCTTCTATCTCCTGCTGCATGACAATATCGACGCCATGCGCCCGGTGATGACCGATATGACGGCATATTTCCGCAACCAGGAATACCACAGCGCCCAGACGATGAACTACATGTGGCTCATCTTCTGGTACTCCCGCTATGACATCGACCCTTCGGCAGCGAAGGCGTTCTATGACCGTGTGGGGCATGTCCTGGAGAATGACAAGGATGCCAATGCCAAGCGTGTGCTCGGGTACTATGCGTTCGGTGTCGAGCGGGACATCTACAAGGCGCAGCGCTATGTCAATGACGGGCTCGCCGTGATCGAGAGCTTTTCCCTCCCCGGCGAAGAGCGTGAGATGGAGCGCAAGCTGCTGAACGAACTACAGGGCTTCATCGACAAGAGTATGCCCGCATCGCAGGGGATCCCGCTATGAAGCTGACATTCATCCTCCCCGCCATCGGCAAGAAGCCGGGGAAGAAGTACATCGGTACGTGGAAGATGGAGCCCCTCACCATCGCGCAGCTCCAGGCGCTCACCCCGCCGGAGATCGAGACGGAGCTGTATGACGACCGTGTGGAGCTCATCAACTATGACACCGAGACGGATCTTGTCTGCATCACGGTGGAGACCTACACGGCAAAGCGCAGCTACAGGATCGCCGCAAGGTTCCGGGAGCGGGGCATCCCCGTTGTCATGGGCGGCTATCACGTCACCCTCTGCCCGGAGGAAGCGGAGCAGTACTGCGACAGCGTTATCGTCGGCAATGCGGAGACCGTCTGGACACAGATGCTCCATGACGTACAGCATGGCACCTTGCAGCCACGCTATACCGGCGAGACAGCCGAGTATGACATCCAGCCCGACAAGCGCATTTTCAAGGGCAAGCCCTATCTGCCGGTATCCCTTGTGGAAACAGGACGGGGCTGCATCCATCACTGTGAATTCTGCTCCATCTCGCAGTTCTATTGCAGCCGCTACTATGCCCGCAGCCATGATCTCATTGTGGACGACCTGCGCAATTCCAGGCATAAGTATACCTTCCTCGTCGATGATAATCTGGTCGCCGACCGGAGGAATGCCCTGCGGCTCTTTGAGGAGATCACGCCCCTGAAGAAGAAGTGGGCAGGGCAGGGGACACTCACCATCGGACGGGATCCGGAGCTGCTCAAAGCCATGAAGCGGAGCGGCTGCGAGGTCATCCTCATCGGCTTCGAGAGCCTGAACAAGGAGAACTTGCAGCAGATGAACAAGAGCTTTAACTATGCCCTCGGTGAGCGGGACGAGCTCGTGCAGCGGGTGCATGACGCCGGCATCGGCATCTATGCGACCTTCGTCTTCGGCTATGACAGCGATGACGAACAGACCATCGAGGATGCCCTGCGCTTCGCCCAGAAGCACAAGTTCTTCACGGCAGCGTTCAACCATCTGCTCCCGTTCCCGAACACCGCCCTGTACAACCGCCTGAAAGCCGAGGATCGCCTGATCTATGACAAGTGGTGGCTTGCCGACGGCTACAACTACGGCGAGCTGGCCTTCCACCCGAAGCGCCTGTCCGCACAGCGCCTCAGTCAGGCATGTCGTGACGCCCGGAAGGAATTTTCCGACACGAAAACTGTCCTCAGCCGTGGCTTTGCATCCCTCGGCAGAACGAGCCCGCTGCTCTGGGGCTTATTCTGGGGCATGAATTTGCGCATCGGCGGCGAGGTGGATCAGAAGATGCATGTCCCGATCGGAGAGAATCTTGATGAACTTCCAAAATGACCGCTATACACTGCGCTTTTCTCTGCCCGAAGACGACCCGGGCATCACAGCCATCTTCACCGCCGGGGGCTTCTCCGGCGGCATCGCTGTGCAGTATCTCAGACCGCAGCCGCATATCTCCTTTGCCGCAGACGGGGACGAATCCCGGATGATGGTCATTGTGGACAACACGCAGCAGGGGAGGATCGCCGCCGTGGGCGGGGCGGTCGTCCGCACGGAGTATGTGCATGGAGAGCCGCAGAAGACCGCCTATCTGACGGGCTTGAAGATCCACCCGGAGTATCAGAAGCAGATCTTCTTCATAGCGAAGGCGTTCCAGTTTTTGCGGGAGCACCTGACGGACTGCGCCTGCTGCTATTCCACCATCCTCGATGACAACAAGCCCGTCATCGCCATGCTCGAGAAGAAGCATCGGAACATGCCGGAGTACCGCTATATCGGGCATTATCTGACCTATTGCTTCCACGGCGGCAAAACGCTCCTCCCGCTCACGGAGGAGGAGACCTGTCCGCATCCGCTGACGATGGATCTCACCCCGGTGCAGCGCTATCCGGGCGCAGGGGCGGGGCATTACTATGCCTACCGGGAGAACGGCGCCCTGAGAGCCTGCTGCTATGCCGGCGACCAGACCGCCTGCAAGCAGTACAAGATCACCGGCTACGGCGGCATCTACAAGATAGCGTCCATGCTCCCGACAAAGCTCCTCGGCTATCCCGCCTTCCCGAAGGCAGGGCAGATCATCCGGCACGGCGTTGTTTCGGCGCTCTGGGTGCAGGACAATGACCCCGCCCTCTGCAAGGCATTCCTCCGCACCGTCGCTGCAAGATCCGGCAGCGAGCTCCTCCTCTGGGGCGCCGTGGAGAGCCACCCCCTCACGCCTGCCATGCAGCAGATGCGCACGGTGCATTACGGCAGCCGGCTCTATGAGGTGGTCTGGGAAGGCGAGCCCGTCCTCACCGAGCCGATCGGGATGGAGGTCGCATTATTATAAGTGATCGAAGGGGTGTAAAGCGGGTCAAGGGTGACTCCCCACGGGGTGGGGAGATGTCGAGAAACGAGACAGAGGGGACGGGGCGTTCGCCGCAGCCCCCTTTGTTCTATGCCCTGCTGTGCGACTACGCTATGTATTATCTCCGCTTTCTTTCATGCAGCGTATACCTTGCCTGAATACGCACGGTAGAATCCGCTCGGTTTATTAACGCTGTGTTCATACTTTTTTCATTCTATCATCACAATTTCACAAAACTATCACATTAAATTGTTAAGATACTATTAACAAAGCGTGACCACACGATAAATGCAGAAAGGATGATACCTATGAACGAACAGAACACCTCTACCGAGCAAACGAAACTCCCCCTGATCTTTGTGATCCTTGCCATCATGATCTTCCTTGTTCTGGCGGGCTTGCTGATGTTCAGCCCGATGCGGGAGCTGTTCTCCGCCAGGATCGTGCAGACCGAAGCGACCTATCAGGACAAGGGCTACATTCCGCCCAAGGAGACACCGGAGCGGATCCGGAATGCAGCGCTCCTCGAGGATCTGGTGGAGCGGGGCTTCTACTGCGAGATCGGGAAGGAGCGGTCGGATGAGGACTTTACAGTCAAACTCGCGGGCGTCGGCGGTGAGGAGTTCCATCCCAACATCTTCCTCGATGTCACAGCCCATGAAACGACGGGGGAGAGCCTCTCGGAGGGCAAGGACAGCCTGATGGTCTGTGCCTATATCATGGATGAAGCGGATCTCACGGATGATCCGCATGACCATTTCCTGTGTGCAGGCTACGGCGAGCGTGATCCCGAGGCAGAGGGTCTGTATCATGTGACGTTGGAGACAGATTTTTGTGAACTGTACAACAATTCACGGACGGCGGTCGTGATCGACCGGATCAGCTTTATCAAGGATGAGCTCCCTGACCTGGATGTGGATGAGCAGCAAAAGCCGCTGTCCTATTTCTATCTGGAGGCCTATCAGAAGGATCCGGAGTGGGAGCAGTATGACTGGCGCTATGACGATAGAAAAATGCTGGTCTCCCATGAGACAGAGATGACATTCCACTTTGAAACGCCCGACAATGTGTTCAAACAGTGCTTCAATCCTGTGGTAGACGGTATCGTGCTGTATGGCCCACAGGCGGATTACAGCATGTATGCCGCCTGTCTCGATGTCTATGAAAGCGAGTTCTATGTGGAGTATGATTTCCGGAAGAAGCGGCAGGGGCTCTCGTTTGTCATTGAACGCACGGATTTTTATGATGTCAAAGAGGAATACGATGCCTACTGGGAAGAATATGCAGGCAGGCTTGTGCTGGAGGTGGACGGCATGGAATATGCCCCGCGGATGATCGGGGACAGCTGGTATCTCGATGATGAGAAACTATGCCGCTGTAACGTCGTGTTCCCCGGCGTGGATCCGGCCACAGCAAAGAGCATCGTCCTGCGGGCAGGCGGGAATGAGTTCGTTCTCAGGGGATGAGCCAGTTTTCTGAAAAAAATAGAAAAAACCGGAAAAAACCCCTTGACAAATCCGGCGGGATGTAGTATAATGTTTAGGTATGGTATCGCAGAGTAACCGCCTGCGGATACCCCCGTCAGCCGCACCGGAAGTAAAGGATATCCCCGTGTCCGGAGCAGAAGGCGCACACAGGGGGCGGGTCAGAATCTAAGGTCGCACTGATCGGCAGATCGGTGACGGGGTATGGGGCAGAGCCCCATAAACAGGCTTTCCTTTCCCCGAAGAACTGATACTCGATCCATGTGGACCTAATAAAAATGGAGGAAGAATTATGTCTACGACAATGCCTAAGGCTGGCGAAGTCAGCCGCAACTGGTATATTTTAGATGCAACGGACAAGCCGCTCGGCCGTGTGGCTGCACAGGCTGCTGTCCTGCTGAGAGGCAAGCACAAGCCCACCTTTGCTCCGCATGTTGACTGCGGCGATCATGTGATCATCATCAACTGCGAGAAGGCTATCCTGACCGGCAAGAAGCTGGAGCAGAAGAAGTTCTACTGGCACACCGGCTGGATCGGCGGTCTGAAGGAAGTTTCCTACAAGAAGCTGATGGCTGAGCGTCCGGAGAAGGCAATGACCATCGCTGTTACCGGCATGCTCCCGCACAATGCACAGGGCGCACAGCAGGCAAAGCGTCTGCGCACCTTCAAGGGTGCAGAGCACAAGCATGCTGCACAGAAGCCTGAAGTATATGAGTTTTAAGGAGGCGTGAATTATGTACGAACCTAAGGTAGCATACAACTACGGTACCGGCAGAAGAAAGCATTCTGTTGCCAGAGTAAGACTGGTTCCGGGCAACGGCACCATCACGATCAACGGCAGAGGCATTGATGACTACTTTGGTCTGGAGACCCTGAAGCTCATCGTTCGTCAGCCTCTTGCACTGACCAATACCACTGAGAAGTTCGACGTCATCTGCACTGTAGAGGGCGGCGGCGTGACCGGCCAGGCAGGTGCCATCCGTCACGGCATCTCCCGCGCACTGATCCAGTTCGACGCAGATCTCCGTCCGGCTCTCAAGGCTGCCGGCTTCCTCACTCGTGACCCGAGAATGAAGGAGAGAAAGAAGTACGGTCTCAAGGCCGCTCGTCGTGCTCCGCAGTTCAGCAAGAGATAACTTCAACTGCTTCATTTTGCCGCAATATCGGCATTTTCGGACCATACAAATCCGGCTTGGTCTTTGTTTGGTCTTTATGAAGAATTACCTGAAATCCGTCTCGTTCCAGCGAGGCGGATTTCTTTTATGCCAGCTTCAATGTGACCAGTTCAGCGACCTTCGCCTTGGTGCTTTTCAGTACATCGGCATAGATGTCTGCTGTGATGCCAATATCGCAATGACCGTGATGATCAGAGACGACTTTGAGGTCAACGCCGCTGTTGAGCAGAAGCGTTGCATTCAGTTCAACGGGAGCGTAATTCTCAAAATACCAGTCGGCAAGCTCGGAAAAGCGCATGTTTTCATTCAGTTCCGTATAATCCTTGCAGCGGTTCTCAAAGTCGAAAGCAAACTGCTGTGCGAGCTTCTCCGCTTTCTTAGGCGTAACGCTCTGTGGCGGTTTGAAGGTTGTCGATTTGACGATCTGCCTGTGTTCGGCATCATAACCGAGGGATACTTTGATTCTGAATGTATCCCCTCGTTTGGTAATCGTAAAGAAACGAGAGTTACATATCTCCGAAAGGAGTGAGAAGATGAAACGTGTTATCGTATTTCTATTGATACTCTTAATGGCAGGAGGCAGTTTTATGCTGTGGTGGAAACAGAAAACAAATGGTATGATATATCCCGAAA
>JAIKWY010000127.1 GCA_024684395.1 Oscillospiraceae bacterium | reverse complement strand
AAATTCCGGCGGTCGGGGGGATTCCATGCCGCTCTGGAGGAGGTATTCGTTCACGCCGTCGTTTTCGTTCACGCTGACAAGATTGAACCCATCGGCGATATACGCATACGGGCGGAGCGTTCCGGTCTTAGCCGGCATGGTGTCCGTGCAGACGATGCGCTTGCAACCGTCAAGATACTCCACGACAAAGCCGTCTGTCAGCGCTTCTGTGGGCGTCTGCGGTTCCGTTGGCTGTGGTTCAGTCAGAAATGGTTCTGTCGGTTTGGGAGCCGGAACAGTTTCGGTCGGGTCAACAGGTGCAGTCGTTTCTCTGGGTGGCATAGCGGTCGTTTGCGTCTGTCCGGCTTGAGATGGCTGTGTGGGTTCCGGCGCTGATGTGGCAGCAGTTGCTGCCGTGGGTTCAGTCGGGTCGGTGGGCAGCGGTGCGGTCTCTGTTGGAATGACAGTTTCGGTCATGATCGTTTCCGCCGGATCGGCATTGGCTTCTGTTTCCGTCGGATGCGTGACAGGCGGTTCAGTGGTCGGTTCCTCCGTGGTCTCGGGTAATGTCGGGATCGTCGGGATATGCCGGAAGTGGAACCAATAGCTGCATCCGAGCGCCACACTCAGGCAGAAGCAGGCGGCAATGGGGACGATCCGTCTGACGATCCGCTTTCGCTGGATCTTTTCCTCCTGATACGCTTCATATCTGGAAAGCAGGCTTTGATACATTTCATCGTCATTCTTCATATGTAAAACCACTCCTTTCCAGTTCTTTTTTCAGCGCTTGCTTTGCATGGTACAGCAGATCCCGTATCTGCTTGTCGGATCTGCGCATGATCCGTGCGATCTCGGCATTGCTGAACCCCTCAAAATACGAGAGATACAGCACTTGCCGATAGTCGGGCTTTAACCGGTGCAGGCCCTGATGCACCTGACTTTTTTGTTCACTTCGGATGTAAGATGACTCAACATCTGTTGTGTCCGAAAGGTATTCCTGTGATTCGAGCGGAACGATGCTCTGCCGTGCCTGCTTACGGATATGTTTGATGGCGATATGACATCCAATCGCATAGAGCCATGTCTTGAATGTGCTTTTCCCGGAAAAATCCGGGCGCTTGGTCATCAATACAAAGAACGTGTCCTCCGTCAGCTCCTCAGCGATGTGGATATTCTGAACAAGGCTGTTCAGGTAGAGCAGAAGACCCGTCCGATACGCACAGACGATCTCATGCAGACCTTCGTTGTCGCCCGCAAGATAACGGCGGTAGCTACTTTCACCGTGATCCATCGGGGGGGATCCCTCCTCTCCGTTTTTTGATCCCTTCACCTATTAGTACCTTTTCCGGTGCAAATGTCGAAGGAGTTTTTCAGTTTTTTCATTATAGCACAAAAAACCTCTGATGACAACGGCAAAGATCAGCCGCCGGTATTACCATGTACCGGCGGCCTATCCATTGCATGATCATGAAAGCATCATGCCCGGCACAAGACTGGGCATTTGCTGTATACAAGTTATGAAAAAGGCTTCATCATGTTATTGCTCCAGCAGCATCCGTTTCAGCAGCGCCAGATCAAAAATATCCACACTCCCGTCCCCATTCAGATCGGCACTCTCTCCGCAGGAGATGCCCGCCAGACCGAGGAGCCATCTTTGCAGCATGACCACATCGACCACAGAGATTTCGCCGTCCAGATTTGCATCCCCAAGCTTGTCAAGGCTCTCGAACGGGACACCGTTTTCCTCGCACCAGCGTCGGAGGTTCGTGTTGGCGAGATGACCGGAGACGGTGAAGGCGCCGCAGTTTTCGCCGATAGAAAATGGGTCGAATACATAATCATCCGCAGGGTCGGTTCCGGCTACTGCGCTTTGCGGCAACTCGGTGACGGTGATGCGGGCAAGGGCGGGAAGATCACTAAGATGCAAGGCATACTGTGAATACACATACGGGATCTGTTTGATCTCGATTTCTTGAAGTACAGGGCATTTTTCGATCTGGATCTTACCATTCCAGACTCTCGAAAGCCGTCCGTTATACATGCTGACAAATTCGAGTGATTCACATTCCGAGATTATAAAATCCACTCCTCCAAAGCGTTCCAGTGATGAAGTCGGAAACGTTTGCGGAAGGTCAATATGCCGGAGTTTCGGGCATTGTAGGATCGAAACCGAATTTGTAACCATGACATCCGGTGCAAAGGACAGCGATTCCAGTGCGGGCAGGCTGCGAAACAGTGCATCAACTGTTCCGACACGCGATGCCCTGATCGTAATGGAGCGCAGCCGGTCACATCCTGTAAGCATTCTGGCTCGCACCAACGGCACCGCACCGACGAATTCTGTTACGCTGCTATGGTAAAATGCTTCCCATACCTCTACAACACTATCCGGTACTGTGACAGACCCGAGCTGCTCTGTACACTCGAAGGCGTGGTTTTCTACAATGAGCGTCCCGTCCGGGATCACATAGTCTCCCGTCTTAGCACGGGGATAGGCATACAGACTTTCCCCGTCCTTGGAAAAGAGCACCCCGTCCATGCTTTTCAGATAGGCATTATCCGGGTCAACATTGATCTCGGTCAGGTTCCGGCAAAGGCAGAATACCTCTCCCTGATTAGTGTCATAGCGCACAGGATATCCGTCTACAGATGCAGGGAGATATACGCTTGAAACGCTTCGGTTTATAACAGACTGCGGTCTGGCATAACCGTCGCCGCCTATGGTATATTCTATATTTCCTGCCCGCAGAATCGTGGCACCATTCTCCTCCATGACCTCCACGTTCTCCGTGATATTCTCCGCATACCCCTGGACCGGCACAACCGCCGTGAGCATGAGCGCAGAGAGCACAATTGCTGTCAGTTTTTTCATCACACATCCTCCTTCTTCAAAAGCCTATCATCCTACCTTTAAGTTCCGTGCCGCTGCGATCAGAGCTTCCGGGTCGGAGCATCCGGCGGTCACGGTGAACAGATAATCCCCCACATCCCATTCAAGTGTACAAGCCGCAGGGTCGTCCCGGCGCACCGCAAACCACCCGGCATACGCACCCACGGTCACGGCGGTCAGATCATACTCCCCGAGCACAAAGCGCTCCCCGAATATCGTAGGCGAGGCGGCAGTGTGCGTGCGCTGCGTGAACACCAGCACATCATCCCCGGATTCGTGCGGATATTGCAGCGTGCGCAACTCCTGCGGGTAGCCGCTGTCGGAGCTGCCCGCAGCCGCCGTATACCCCTCCGGCGGCTGTGCGAGCGAATAAAACAGCTTCAGACGTTCGGTCGTTTCCGCTGTTTCGGGGAGGATCCTGGCAAGATACTGCCCATCCTCCTGCCATACCTCCACTGAAAATCCCGGCAGAACCGGCGCAGAGGGAAGCGGTGCAGTCGTTTCCATCTCTGTGTCTGTCTCGGTGGAGTCAGATGCTGCCGGCTGTGCAGATGTAGACGGCACAGTCGTTTCCGTGGGCGCCGTTTCTGTCAGGGTGCTCCCGGATTCTGTCGGGGCGATCATAGCTGTTGTGTCCGTAGTTGATGTCAGGACGGACGAGGCGGTAGAAGTCACAG
>JAIKWY010000101.1 GCA_024684395.1 Oscillospiraceae bacterium | reverse complement strand
CAGGATGTATATTTCCCGAAATTCAACGTGGACGGTCTGATGCGCGGAGATTATCAGAGCAGAATGAACGCTTATGCGATCGGTGTCGGCAACGGCTTTATGTCGCCGAATGATGTGCGCAGGCTTGAAAATATGGATCTCATTCCGCACGATCTCGGCGGTGATGATTATTACCTTAATGGCAGCTATAACAAGCTGCAGGATGCAGGTGCCGCATACGACCTGGACGATCCGGAGCAGACCGATACAGAGGAACAGGATGAACCGGATGAAGAATCGACCGATGACAGATTCCTGCGGAAAAGTCGCAGGAAGAAAGTACGAAACGGAGGGATGTAAATGTCGAAATTCTGGGACTATATTCACGATGATAGCGGCGGCAGAGTGCTCCGCCTGGAGGGACCGATCGACTCGGATTCCTTCTGGGGTGACGAGATCACGCCGCAGGATTTCAGAGATGAGCTGTATGCCGAGGACGGCGACCTCACGCTCTGGATCAATTCGCCGGGCGGCAACGTCTTCGCCGCTGCGGAGATCTACACAATGATCCGTGACTATCCGCACAATGTCACTGTCAGAATTGCAAGTATCGCGGCTTCTGCTGCGAGTGTGATCGCAATGGCAGGCAATACTGTGCAGATGTCCCCGACCGCACTTCTCATGATCCATGACCCTTCTACCATTGCATTCGGCAACGCAAAGGATATGGAAAAAGCCATTGCAACGCTGAATGAGGTCAAGGAGAGCATCATCAACGCATATGCGGCAAAAACCGGACTCAGCAGAAACCGCATCAGCAAGCTCATGTCCGATGAGACATGGATCAATGCGAAAAAGGCGGTCGAGCTGGGTTTTGCAGATGAGATCCTCTTTGATGAAAAGAAGTCGGAGCCCGACAAGACGGAAGAACCGGAAGAGCCTGAGAAGCCCGATCAGAAAGGCGGTGACGATGAGGGCGATGAAAAGAAAGAGACCGAAAAGAAGCCGTTCAAGCTGGACACCGGCGATGCCCTTTGGGAGTACAGTACCCGTGTCATGGGACAGACCATTCTGGGAAAGATCACCGCTTCCGCAGCACCGGAAGGCACAGAGCAGACCGATGGCAGCAAAGCAGACGATGCACAGAAACCTTCCGAGGAAGGGCTGACCGCACCGACAGTTACAGTGCCGGATATGCCTGTGATCGGCATGGACGGTAAAACCGCTGACGGCGCTATGCCGTATGAAATTCTGAAACAGCAGCTTGCTTTTCTTAGATAAGCAGGCTGTATTTTTATGACCGCCGGAGATATCCGGCAGAAACGGAGAAAAGATATGAGCAAGATCATGGAACTTCGCAGCAAGCGTAATACCCTGTGGGAGCAGACTAAGGCATTTCTCGAAAAGCACCGTGGTGAGAACGGCCTCGTTGAGGCATCCGCAGTCGAGCAGTACAACAAGATGGCATCCGAGGTGCAGGCTCTCGGCGCAGAGATCGAGCGTCTTGAACAGCAGGCGGCTCTTGATGCGGCACTTTCCGCACCGACCAGCAAACCCGTCACCAATGCTCCCGGCGCACCGACCGCAACAAAGACCGCACCGACCGCAACCGACGAGTACAAGTCCGCCTTCTGGGATATGATCCGCAATAAGGGCGATCAGCTTGCAATCCGCAATGCGCTTTCTGTCGGCGAGGATACTGAGGGCGGCTACACTGTGCCTGACGAATTCGAGCGCCGTCTGATTCAGGCGCTGGAGGAAAACAACATTTTCCGCCAGATGGCGACAGTTATCAAGACCAATTCCGGTACCCGCAAGATTCCTATCGCCAACGATACGATGGAGGCACAGTGGATCGATGAGGGCGAGGAAATTCCGGAGACCGATACCCGTTTCGGTCAGACCACTCTCTCCGCATACAAGCTCGGTACAATGATCAAGATCAGCAACGAGCTTCTGCACGACTCCGCATTCGACCTCGCATCGTATATCGCTGCACGTTTCGGTGTGGCAATGGGCAATGCCGAGGAGCGTGCGTTCTTCACTGGTGACGGCGACAAGAAGCCCCTCGGTATCCTCGATGAGACTGGCGGTGCAGAGCTGGGCGTCACTGCGGCATCCCAGACGGCGATCACCTTCGATGAAATTTTCGACCTCTACTACAGTCTCAAGAGCCCCTACCGCCGCAACGCACAGTTCGTCTGCAACGAGACCATCCTGCTTCAGCTCATGAAGCTGAAGGACAAGAACGACAACTACCTCTGGAAGCCTTCTCTCGACATCGCAAAGCCGGATACCCTGCTCGGCAGACCGATCCGCACCAGCTCGTTCATGCCCGGTATTGCAAAGGGCGAGCGTGTTCTCCTCTTCGGTGACATGAAGAATTACTGGGTGGCAGATCGTCAGAACCGCACCTTCCGCCGTCTCAATGAGCTGTATGCCCGCACCGATCAGGTCGGCTTCCTGACCACACAGCGTGTGGACGGCCGTCTCATCCTGCCGGAGTCCGTGAAGGTGCTGAAGATGGCGGGTACGAAGTCCAACACCACGGGCGGCGGTACGACTGGCGGTAACACCGGCGGCAACGGCTGATCGGGAGGTCAGCCATGAATCTGATCTCACTGCCTGAAACCAAAAACTATCTCCGTGTTGACCATTGTGAGGATGACAAGCTCATCCTCACTCTGATCGATACGGCGCAGAGGCTCGTGATGGATGTGGGCAGAATGAATGAAAAGCAGCTCGCGGAAAATGAGGAAACCTCCCGGCAGGCTATGCTGTATACTGTTTCTTACCTCTATGAAAACCGCAATACTGCCGATTATCATGCACTCACCTTGACATTGCGTGCGCTGTTGTTCGCACAGAGGGAGGGCATCGTCTGATGGAGATCGGTAAACTGAATCAGCGAATCGCCGTCCTCGAAAATCATGTCAAAAAAGATGCTATCGGAAATCACAAAGCCCGGTGGGAGGAGGTTTTCTCCCTCTGGGCTTCTGTGACGGTATCCAATAACGGTGCATCAGAGGAGATGGACACCGGCTTGACCAGAGCGATTCAGAAAATCGAGGTCATCATCCGACAAACTCCGCAGACAAAAAGAATGTCCTCAATGCTTTATCGCATCCGTTTTGACGGTCTGGATTATGATATCAAGGGCATTGTGCCGAATTACCAAACGCAGGATTATATGAAGCTGATATGCGAATCCCGAAAGGCAGGTGCAAAAGATGACATCTATTGATGATCTGGCATCGGAGGTCATGAAAGGGCTGACGGAATATGCAGAGCTTGCGGATACCGAAATGAAAAAAGCTGTGCGAAAGACAGCGACCGCCGTCAAGAACGAGATCTCCGCCAACGCTCCGAAAAAGTCCGGCAGATATCAGAAAAGCTGGGCGGCAAAGAAGGTGAAGGAGAACAGTCATACTCTCGAAATGACGGTGCATTCCAAGAACCGCTACCAGATCGCGCACCTGCTGGAGCATGGTCATGCGAAACGAGGCGGCGGCAGAGTAGCGGCTATCCCGCATATTGCTCCTGCTGAACAGCACGGCGAGGAAATGCTGGAATCTCTCATCGAAAAGGCATTGTCATGAGGTAACAACTATGTCCTATGAAGAAATCAATGAAATGATGCAGGAGATCGGGCTGCCATTTGCGTACCATCACTTCGCAGAGGGTGAAAGTCCCGATCCTCCATTCGCATTGTTCCTTTCTCCCGGCGAAGATACCTTTTCCGCAGATAATCTGATGTATCACAGTTTCAAAGAACTGCACATCGAGCTTTACACGGATGAAAAATCGCCGGACACGGAACAGCGTGTGGAGGAAGTCCTCCTGCGTTATAACATCTACTACACAAAATCTGAGGTATGGATTGAGTCGGAACGGCTCTATGAAGTCCTCTATATCATGGAGGTATAAAAATGGCACTTCAGAAAAACAAGGTCAAGTTCGGTCTGAATAAGGTCCATTATGCAAAGATCACCGCATGGAGTGATGAAGGCGTGCCGACATTCGCAACGCCTGTGCGTCTGCCCGGTGCGGTTTCCCTGAGCATTGATGCAAACGGCGAGAACGAGAATTTTTACGCCGATAACGGCGTGTACTACGTCATCAACAACAATGCGGGCTACGAGGGCGACCTTGAGGTTGCACTCATCACGACCGATTTTGCAACTACGATCCTCGGCGAGCAGCTTGACAGCAAGGGTGTTCTTGTGGAGCGCAATGATGCAGAATCCGCACAGTTTGCACTGCTCTTTGAGTTCAACGGCGATAAGAATCACATCCGTCATGTGCTGTACTGCTGTTCGGCATCACGCCCCTCGACCGAAAGCTCCACCACGGAGGAGTCCACTGAGGTCAAGACGGAGACACTGTCGCTGAAGGCTACAGCACTGCCTTCCGGTCTGGTGAAGGGTAAGACCTGTGAAAGCAACGACCAGACGACTTATGATAACTGGTACGGCGCTGTGTATATCCCGACTGCGGCAACCAACAACAGCACCGGCACACGTTCGGCAAGTACCGCAAAGGGCGGCAGCACAGCCGCAGCAACCACTACTGACTGATTCGGAGGAAAGAATATGGCTATCAAGAAAATCATCACTGTTGACGGTATCGAGGTTCCTTTCAAGGCGAGCGCAACCCTGCCTCGCCTTTACCGCGCCAAGTTCCGCAAGGACATCTTCAAGGACTTTGCGGCGCTGAAGGACTCTGTGGATGAGAGCGATGAGCAGGATTCCGGTCTCGGCATCGAGAGCCTTGAGGTATTCGAGAATATCGCATGGACGATGGCGAAGCACGCCGATCCGGAGAATGTTCCCGACAGCCCGGATGACTGGCTCGAACAGTTCAACTGCTTCTCGATCTACGAGGTGCTGCCGCAGCTTTTCGAGCTTTGGGGCATGAATCTGGAGACACAGGCAGAGTCAAAAAAAAATCTCGCCCAGTTGACCGCGAGATGACAACGCCGCTGTTCCTTCTCCGATGTGTGCAGATCGGGCTGAGTCTTACCGACCTTGATCTGCTCACCATCGGGATGGTCAACGAAATTTTCATTGAAAAGGATAATGATGACTATAATTACCCGTATAAGGCAACTCAGGCGCAGATGGATGCCTTCTAAGCCAAAAAAGCGCGGCAGTTCGGGGAAATCATCCCGAAAAAGTGCGGATATCATCGTGCGGCAATTTCTGAAAATACTCCTCGGACTTTCAATTTACTCCTTCGGTGTGTATCTGACAATATATGCAAACATCGGTCTTGCACCGTGGGACTGTCTCGCTGTGGGGATATCCCGTCATGTGCCGCTAAATTATGGCGGTACTATGGTGGCGATATCTCTCACGGCGGTCATATTACAGCTACTCTTGCGTGAGAGCATCGGCTTTGCAACGCTGTTTGATGCACTGCTTACCGGAAATCTGACACAGCTATTGTGCGATATTTCTCCCTATCCTGAAAACCACAGCCTTTGGCTTGGCATCATTTTCATGCTGTTCGGATTCCTGTTGATCGCACTCGGAATGTTTGTGTATATGTCAGCGGAAATGGGCTGCGGTCCGAAGGACGGTCTGCTGATTTCCATCGGGAAAAGACTGCCGAAGATACCAATAGGTGTGGTTGAGATATTGCTGTTTGCATTCGTCACACTGGTCGGATGGCTGCTCGGCGGCACTGTCGGTATCGGAACACTCATTTCTATATTCGGTGCAGGTGCGGTAATGCATCTGTTTTACAGCATAATCCATTTCGAGCCGAGAGAACTGTATCACAAAAGCATAGCCGAAACACTGCACAGGAGATAGCCATATTATACACCTATCCAGCCTACTTGTCTACCTACC
>JAIKWY010000081.1 GCA_024684395.1 Oscillospiraceae bacterium | reverse complement strand
AGAATTAGGCACAAGTCGGCAGAAGTATTCGCTGTCCGTGCGCTCGGTGAACGCTGCCACGATCTTTGAGATATTCTCCTCGGTCAGTTTGTTGTTGTTCGTGACCTTGACGCACTCCTTTGAAGCATCAATGAAAAGTGTACTGTTTGCGGTCTTGTTCTTTTTCAGAACCATAATGCAGGTGGCGATAGAAGTGCCGTAAAACAGGTTGTCGGGGAGCTGAATAATGCAGTCAACAAAGTTATTGTCAATCAGATACTTGCGTATTTTCTGTTCTGCACCGCCACGATACATCACGCCGGGGAAACATACGATAGCAGCGGCGCCGTTATTCGCAAGCCACGAAAGCGAGTGCATAATAAACGCAAGGTCAGCCTTAGACTTCGGAGCAAGCACACCCGCAGGCGAGAAACGGGGATCGTTTATCAGCAGCGGATTCGCATCGCCCTCCCACTTGATCGAGTATGGGGGATTTGATACGATGACCTCAAACGGCTCATCGTCCCAATGCTGAGGCTCAACGAGTGTATCTTCGTGAGCGATATTGAATTTATCGTAGTCTATATCGTGCAGGAACATATTGATACGGCAGAGGTTGTAAGTGGTGATGTTGATCTCCTGCCCGAAAAAGCCTTGACGCACCTTGTCTTTTCCAAGAATTTTGGCAGCTTTCAGCAACAGCGAACCTGAACCACAGGCAGGATCATAGACCTTGTTGACCTCTGTTTTTCCTGCCGTTGCAAGCCGTGTCAGCAGTTCGGAAACCTCCTGCGGAGTGTAATACTCACCGCCGGACTTGCCTGCATTTGAAGCGTACATACCCATGAGATACTCATAAGCATCACCGAACGCATCAATGGTGTTCTCCTGATAATCACCCAATTGCATAGAAGCGACACCATTCATCAGCTTGACAAGGCGTTCATTACGCTTTGCGACAGTTCCGCCGAGCTTGTTGCTGTTCACATCGAAATCGTCAAACAGTCCCTTGAAATCGTCCTCGCTCTCACAGCCCTGGGCAGAGCCTTCAATGCTGCGGAAGATGCCCTCAAGCGTTTCATTCAGGTTTTCATCTGTGTCTGCTCTCTGCAAAACATTACAGAAAAGCTGACTGGGCAGAATAAAGAAGCCCTTAGTCTGCACCATGTCATCACGGGCAGCTTCGGCTTCATCGTCCGACAGCTTTGTATAATCAAAATCGGGAGTGCCTGCTTCGATCTCGCCTGCATTGATATAATTCGTCAGATTTTCCGATATATAGCGGTAAAACAGCATAACAAGGACATAATTCTTGAAGTCCCAGCCGTCCACACTACCGCGCAGATCGTTGGCAATACCCCATATCGTGCGGTGCAGCTCAGCACGCTCCTGCTCTTTCTTATTATCTATCATAAGTTTTAACTCACTTTCGTTTAGTATGCTACCAAATAGTTACTATCTATCCTATAATTATAGCATAAACCGCACAATTAGTCAATCTGTAAACAACGCTTTTTCTCCGTTTTCACCTACGAAAATACAAAAAGCGTTTCAACCCATAAGGCTAAAACGCTTTACTGTTTATCATATTTGATTATATCGGCAGGAGAACATTCCAGCACATAGCAGATACGGGCGAGAATATCCAAGTCCATTTTCTCTACAACACCATTGTACCACTTGTTGATGACCTCAAAGCGAGTATTGGATATCCTTGCAAGGTAGTTTCGTGTGATACCTTTGCTGTCCATTATCTCTTTCAGGTGTATGCTGATCTTACCGTATTCCTTTATCGTAATGACCGATTTAGAGCCGTCCATAACATCACCCCTCAATAATATTCTATCTTGATTGTTACCTCTTGACAATATACATATTCAATGTTACTATGTATATAGTATTATCTGGAGGATTGAGTTATGAACATCTACACTGTCAGCTTTTTCGGGCATAGATACATAGAGCGTGGAACGGAGATAGAAAACCGCCTTGACAAGCTCCTGCATGACCTGATAATGCAGAAAGAGTATGTTGACTTCCTGATCGGACGGGACGGTGATTTTGACTTGCTTGCTTCTGCTGCCATCAAACGAGCTATCCGAAGTCATGGGTACGGCAATACCCATTTTACGCTCGTCCTGCCATACATGAAAGCGGAGTACCGTGACAACGAAAAGGAGTATCTTGACTATTATGATGAAGTCGAGGTGTGTGCCGAATCGTCCGAAGCTCACCCAAAGTCTGCTATCCAAATCCGCAATCGGAGCATGATAGACCGAGCAGACCTTGTTGTATGCTGTATACAGCACAAAAGCGGCGGAGCTTATGCCACGATACGCTATGCGGAGAAACAGGGCAAGAAGATAGTGAACCTTGCAGACGAAAACTGAATAGGCTTCTGAAAAGAAAAAATCAGGGCTATGCCTTCCGTACACGGTCACGGAGGACATAGCCCTTTCCTTATTCTATGATTATATCAGTCCTGAATCTCCTGCATCATAGTCGCACCGTCCTTGAAGCCGACCTTGTATGCAGCTCTCATCTCAGCGGCGGCGGTATCGCTCACGCAGTCGAGGAGCTTGTGAAACACATCAATCTGTTCCTCACTCAGTGAATCCTCAAAGGGGATACAGAGCTTGTTGAACTCGTCAGAGAACTCGGCGGAGTGAATATCGCCCTGGCGGTAGTTGTAAAGTGCATCAATCATAGTATTCTCGTCCTTTCAATCTCTCCAATACACGGAGAGTAGCCATTTACCTGTCTTTTTCGATCTATCGGTAAGATCGCTTAGAACGAGTCCATAAGTAGTCAGTGACAGGCTTCAAGGAGCGCACCCGTATCGCAAACTATACAGGTCTGCCCGAATTGATGAGTATGTTCAAGCAGGTCGCTGATATTCGTACTGCTGATACGCTGACACTTGCTGTGCCTGAATGCGATTATCAGGTGGTTCAGGTA
>JAIKWY010000065.1 GCA_024684395.1 Oscillospiraceae bacterium | reverse complement strand
AGGACAAGCTTTCTCTGCTGTGTGTTGATGAGCAGCTGTACCTGCTTCGGTCTGCCGAGCGCGTCCAGCGTTGCATCATCGAGCACAAATAAATCGTTCTTCATATCCATTGTTAATATCATATGACTTGTTCCAGCCTTTCTATTCTATTTCTTCCGGCACAGGAGCGGATTCTTCCTCTGTGACCTCCGATGCCGTCAGGAATCCGTCGAGAAAATCTACCTTCGTAGACATATCGTGCTCCTCTACGGACATACCGTAACTGTCGTTCCAGTGTTCCGGCAATACAGGCGCTGTCACGATGCGCTTGCCGTTTTCATCCTTTTTCATCGGTGCAAAGCGCTCGTCAGCACTCAGGTCAAACAAGTACATCTCGTCCTGATAATACCGGATACGCATTCCCTGAAAACGGTAGCGGAACTCCGCATCCCAGTCCATCATGGAAAAGAGACGTTCCGCAAAGGGTTTGCAGGTGATCTGCCTGCTTTTTCTGTCAGCTCCCTTGACCACGCACCAGCGGATCGCATCTCGTGCCCCGATCTCACAGGGACGCACGATCAGCTTCTTTTCCGTAGGATTGATCAGGAACTGCACATAGGTCGCGTTTTCAAGCGCCTTGATGCAGGCATTGTTAAAGGTGATGCTGCCCACACGGACAGTCATTGCAGGATCGAAGCGGTGCGAGACAAATTCACGCCTCACCACCTGATATCCCGCATAGGTGAAATTGCTTTCCTCTGCCAGCCTTCGTGCCTCCAGCTGTTCCTCCCGGCTCAGCGGTGAAGACTGCGAACGCTGTATCGACATCTGTGTCGGCAGAGGCTTCGGGCGGTTAAAGCCGGTCGCCCAGGGCTGCACAACATCCATTATGCATCCTCCTTTACATGTATTTTCTGTGCTTCTTTTCCGGCCAGATCTTCTCAACGAGCAGTCTATCCAGATCCGCACAGATATCCTTTGCACAGTCCGCTAAATCTAAATCGTTCATCGGACTGTTAACAACTTCTTTATATGCGCTCCGCATTACCTCCTCGGTAAACGCGCTGTATACCATTCTGCTGGATTCATCGTGCATGATGCACTCGCAGCGGTAGATGTAGCCGAGCCAGTATGCATAGGAAAGCTCATCAATATTGCTGTTCTCCGTTTCCGGCAGTGCAAGCAGTGCCTTCGGCGTGTGTTTTCTGTCCGCTTCATACGCGTGAGCCAAAAGCATACTCTTATTCTCGGTCTCGTCCGCATTTTCAAGAATCTCCTCGATCCAATACAGAGACTCTATGAGTGAGCGCGGGTTCTGCATCAGAGCAGGAATCTGAAGAAGCTCCTCCAGTGCGCTGCCGACACCGTTTGATGACGAGAAGTTATAGTCGATCACGCCTGCAAGCTGACTTGTCATATACAGCGGAACAAAGCTGCTCATAGGAAAGCCCATTGCAGCCGCTTCCATAAACAGACAGCCCTGTTTGTGACAATAGATGCTGTCATTTTCCGTCCAGATACGCTCTGCATTCATAACATTGGCATTGCGCGGTGCAGCACGTTCCAGCCACATCATACGCTTGATATTCTCCGAAAGCGGTCTGCTTTTCGCAGGATCTCTTGACATCACTCTCCCTCCTCTCCGGCATCGGTTATACTTGCCTCAATGATACTGTCAGCCATGCATTCCGGCTCAGGCGGAAGTTCCGGCGGATCCTCCTGTATCTTGCGGAGCATCTCATCTACGATATCGGCATCATACCGATGATTGGTGTCCAGCGGTCTTGCAGGTGCCATCCATTCCTCCCATGTTCCGTTGCCGTCTATGCTTCGGAATGTGGATGTATGCTTGAATGCGGGTATTCCGAAGATCTTCTGGTTGAGTTCGAGTGCCTTCTGTACCTGCTCCGCAATCTCCACCAGCTCCTCCGGCTCTTCGTCATCATCCGGCGGAAAGTAATAGCTCTTTGCTTCCTCTGCCAGCTTTTCCTCTCGCTCCTGCTCCTGTCGTGCCTGAATGATCTCCTCACGCTTATTGACTGCTCTGCCGATATAGTTGTCAAGATCGAACAGAAGAATCTGCTGTACAGTATCATTCGGTGCTGTAAGCATGATCGGCTGACAGGGTATCCGGTAGGTGTACTCCGTATCCCATCCCATGCTTTCATACAGTATTCTGCATAGATAGCTTGCGCCCCTGTTCTTTCCGCCCCATTTGATGGCATTGAGATTACTCTTGCCGCATGGTCGGACAACGATCATGCGCTCCACAGGATTGAAGAGAATCTCTGCATATTCCGCCCGCATCTTCGCAACACAGCTTGTATTGAACAAAATATCCCGCTGACCGATACGAACAACAGGCTCATGAATATGGCTGAACATTTCGCCGCTGACCACCTGAAAGGTTTTCACGGTCTCTGCCTGCTCTTCCAGTTCCTGTCTACTGCGGTCAATGCCGTCCAGCTCGTCCTTTACGCGCTGTTCCGCTTCTGTCAGTTCACGTGCGATACGGGAAATACCGTGGTCGTCCATCAGTCCGGCAAGTCTGTGACCGCCGTCCGGCAGAAACTCATTGTCCAGATCATCATCCAGCTCCTCATCCAGAAGCCCCATGGCAATTTGTGCTGCACGGTAGTAATCCTCCGCATCAAATCCTGCCCATGAACGGTTCATGGAGATGAATCCCGCGAGAACGCCACTGTCAATGATATGCATAGGCAGATATGATCCTTCGTGACCGTACCGTCTGCTGTTCAGTATCCGCTGTGCAGCATTCCATACACGGCGCGGCACGATTGCTTCATGATGATTTGCCTGAAAATACTTATTTTTCTTTCCTCTGTTTTTCTTAGACTTATGATCTTTGAAGTTCGGGGTATATGTTTTGCGGGATAATACATCACCGCAGTATCGCTCGTTTCGCAGTAGGTTAACAACACCGCTGCCTGTCCAGTTCGTATTCAGTGAACCGTCCTTGCGTCTGCCGCCTGTCGGGATCTGAAGTTCCGTGAGAACGCCTGCGATTTCCTCTGCGGTACTGCCGTTTACAAGCATCGCGTACATCCATTCCACTACCTTTGCCTGCTGAGGATTGATCATCAGCGTTTTCTTCTTGCCGCCGAATCCGTCCGGCACCTCTACTTTATCGTATCCGAAAAGCGCAGGCGTGAGGAAGCGTCCGCGGCTGAAACGCCACTCCAGAGACAGCAGCATCGCTTCGCTTTTCATGTGGCTCTCTTCTTCAGCGACCATCGCCAGAACGATTAGAATAACGCCGCTGGTCTGAAGCCCGGTATCCAGCTTCTCCTGCTCAAAATACACATTCACAGGCGGATTCAGATTCTTCAGTTCCTCAACATACTTGATGCAGTCCATCAGGTTTCGGGCGAATCGGGATACTGCTTTCGTGATGACCATATCAATCTTTCCAGCGCGACAGTCCTCGATCAGCTTTAAAAAGCCGGGGCGATGTGCAGTATTCGTGCCCGAAAAACCGTTATCAACGTAGGTTCCTGCAAACACCCAGTCGGGATTAGACTTTATCATCTTTTTGTATTCTGTCTGCTGAAGGTGAATTGAGATAGCTTGGTCGATATCATCGGTGCTGACTCGGCAATATGCCGCCACACGAAGCTTACGCGGTGCTCCATCGCTGTCACTGACGGCTGCAATCTTCCTTATCTGGCTGCCGTCCAGCGAGTCAATCTGCATCGTAAGAGCCGTTTTCGCGCGCTTTCGGTCTGATTCAAAGCTGCTGCCAGCGGGTGTTTTGCTCGGGTGCGCGGCTCGGTTTTCGGCGGCTTTTTTGACGTCCTTCAAGTGCAGCACCCCCTGAGTATCGGCACAACCGAATGAATGATATTTGAATCGAGCATATCGCTCTCAAAAAAGACCGTGACCGGATTCGGCAGTGACAGCAGTTCCTCGATAGCCTGAATTGTATCCTCCGATGTCGGTGCAAACTGCGATATGCTTTTGGTGATGATCATGTCAAAGCTGCCGTTTTTTGTGTCCTTCAGCATCTTTTCAAAAGCAGGGCGTGCTGTCTCCACATTATATGCGTGATCGACATATACCTCGCTCAGCTGCACACCGTAATTCTCAGCGATGTGCTTATCCCGGTGCTTCATCAGTTCTATCGATACAGTCTGATCCATAGTCTGTAGACTGAGATTGTGATAAAATGCAGCTCGGCGCCGCAGTCTTGTTTGTGAGAGAAAAACTCCCCGTAATAACTCAACCAATCTGTGACCTCCTTTTTCGTTTTCTTGGATGACCGTATTGCAGCAGAAACTGATGCAGGGTATCCGAATCCGTATGCTCCTCCTGAAACATCACAAGCACCGGTTTCGGCAAAAGCCGCAGTTCCTCAGTAATACAGAGCGTATCATCAATCGTTTCTGCAAAGCGTTCCATGTTATATACAAAGATCAGGTCAAGGCGACCGTTCCGTGCATCATCCAGCATTCGTCTGAATTCAGGGCGGTCAGGAAATTTGCGGCCGTGCTTATAACCGGTATCGATATATGCACCTGCATAATCCCAGCCGTCTATTTTGGCGGCACACTCCTTGCAGTAACGTTCGGCATCCGCTCTAATCTCATCATCAGTGTTGTTATCTTTCACCATGAAGCAGTAAACACCGACCGTTTTGTGCTGATCTGCGTTATCTTTGATGTATTGCTTCAGTCGTGTTTCAGCCTGCAGGCGGTATGCGTGGAAGCTGATCGCAGCGGTGATCACATTGTCATGATCCAGTATGAAAGGCATATCATGTTCTTCCGGACAAATATTCAGAAGCATCATGTCTCCCTCCTTCCTGTATCGTTTTTTCTGCGTTATACATACGCATCACTCCCAGATATGTATTTACAGGCTTTTCAACCCGATACCATATTATCATATTTCAGTTCATTTTTGGACTTCCAGCTGATGGTATTCGGAACAAAATGTGAACGCTGATTTTGCTCTCACATTTGTAATGACTGCACAAAATGTACATTTCTGCGTCATTTCATGCTATCCCGGATGCGTTTGATAAAGTCACGGCCGTTCTCAAAGACCAGTTCATACGGGTCAAGTTCCAGTGCTGCACAGATACGCAAGCCGAGGATCGTAGAGCAGTTGGCGACCTTTCTGCGGCCGTTTTCAAAGTTCTGATACTGCTGAAGGGAAATGCCGGCCTCCTCTGCAACATCCTCCTGACGGAATCCAAGCTCTGCTCTGCGTTTCTTCATGATCTTCATCTGCCTCTTTGTGCTATCATCCATTGTTATTTACCTCCGTTTAAATGTGTTTGTATCAGACATTATACCAACAGCTGAATGCAAAGTCTATTCACAGAAACCGACAAAGATCATGTGTTAATTCCTGTACAGACGTTTCAGATATGATAAAAAAGCTCCCTGCATGAAGGCAGAGAGCGAAGAAGCTGACGATTATCATAATATATGAGGAAAATACCATCTGAAACTTTGTGCGGATCAGTTACTTGCTTTTTTCAGAGAAAGACGGTAAGATACCATCAACTGAATGTAAAGGAGGCGTCTCTATGAGACAAAAAAAGGTAGCGAATGCACATAAGGTCGTCAAGGCGATGCGGCTCTATCTGGGAATGACACAGGTAGAGGCAGCCAAAGCAGTAGGGCTTCCGCTTTGTGTCTATGCAAACTATGAAAATATCCCCGATAGGATCCTGAACGGACAGTTTTGCACTGTTTATAGGGTTCTTGAGATGCTGCATCTTGAACCGCAAGACTTCCTCAAAGGGAACTATAAGCTGAATGACCTCGGATACCAGATCACATCAAGAGGGACTGGTCCTCTCAGTAATATTATGAGGAAATCACTTCAGAACCGCTGTCCGGTCACAAAGATCAAAAATGGCTAGGCATGTATGTATCTGCTTTATAGGCACATAATACTGTGCTTCTCTTGCTTTTTCTATGGTATTGTGGTATACTAAAACTATTGAAAGTACGCAAAGGAGGCAGAGTATACGGACTTGTTTCCGAAAACGCAAAAGTGCCTTTGACCTTTTTCCGAGAACATATAAGCCGATGATTTTTCGGTTATGACATCATTTCGGGGATTTCGAGGCACGTTGAGTGCGTAGTATTGATGTCAAGGGAGAAATAGAGAGAATAAGAAAAGTGCCTATAGTAGGCACTTTTTCTTGTATGTAGGAATGGGGCTGAATGACCCTTGGGGATTCTGGGCGTTCACGCAAACAAGTCCAGTGTATTTTTGAGATACACTGACTATCAAATGGGACTACGCACTCGGGGGTATGTAGTTCTTGAGAACAGATCCAAGAGCTATGATCCCAAATATCAGTCTCGGTATCAAAACCATTTCTATGGTTTAAACGTAACCGTCAAATATCCCACGTCCCCCCAAAAAGCATCAGGCTCACTGTGAGGTGAGCCTGAATGAATATCATGTATCAAATGGTAGAATGACCGTCCCAGCAGAATGCGAGAAAAGATCTGTCAGGTACTGTTCAGCATCAATCCCGTTGGCCTGTGCGGTGGAAATAATCGAATACAGTGCAGCGCTGCACATCGCTCCGTTCGCTGTATTGCTGAACAGCCAGTTCTTCCGACCAATCGCAAACGGTCGAATCGCATTCTCGGCACGGTTATTGTCAATTGGTACATTGCCGTCCTCCAGAAATGTGTAGAGATACGGCTTTTCATGCAGCGCATAGTTCACTGCTTTCGAGAGATTACCTTTTTCACTGACCGGAACCATTTCAAGCCATGCAAAAAGCTCGTCCAACAAAGGCTCAACCTTCGCTAAACGTTCCTTGTATCGTTCTTCAGCAGTCAGATTCTTAAGCAGGCCTTCTTCGTGGTAGATGCGATCGAAATATCTGACTGCCTCTGCTGCGATGGATGAAGCCTGCGCTGACTTGTCCTTCGGCATTGCGTTGACGAAATACCTTCGTGCATGCGTCATGCAGCCGCAGTGCTTCACTCCGGTCACCACATGATACCCGCTGTATCCATCCCGCACCAGATAGCCGTGGAAGCCTTGCAGAAATACCTGCGCATTCTCGCCCTTTCGGGTTGGTTTGTAATCGAAAATGATGATACTGCGATCATTCATTTTGCCGTTGCAATATACCCACATCTTCGATTCAGCAGTTGCTTTTCTGCCTTCCTCATGCAACACCTGAATCCGTGTTTCATCCGCATGGATCACATCTCCGGCAAGCAGCATTTCATGCATCCTCTGCACGATCGGCAGGCACCATTTCTCCGCTGCAACGCCAACCCAGTTGGACATCGTTGCTTTCAGCAGCGGTATATGCTTGGATGCGAGATCCTTTTCCTGCCTGTGCAGCGGCACTGCTTTGGCATATTTTTCATACACGATATGAGCCAGCAGTTCCGGTGAGCAGAAGCTGCCCGGAATCATTGGCTTCGGATAAGATGCCCGGCGGATATTGCATCGCTCGATTTCATCGGCATAGTTCTCATCATTTTCCGGCTTTTCACCGCAGTCCGGACATTTATAGGTGTAAACGATATGCCGGCGGATATGGTATTTTGCGGGTGTATAGACCAGCTCGTCATATGCCTTTTCTTTGCCGATCTCCTGCATTTCTGCCCCGCAGATGTCGCATACCATATGTTCTTCCTTATGCTCGATCTCCTCGACAGCAAGCGAGTTCATCCAGTCATCATGCGTGCGCTTTTTCTTGCGCTTGTGCTCTGGAATGGTCACCGTTTCTGCTGCATTCTTACCAGCCGGAGCCTGCAAACCAGGAAGCAAGGGCAGCTGGATTCCGCCATCCATAATGACAGAGCTCTGTTCTGTTTTACGTCCGAAGATCTGCTTTTTCAGCCATGCGAGCTGTTCCTGTGCCAGTGCGAGCTCTTCTTCCAATGTAGCAACTTGAGAACGAAGAGCGGTGTTTTCATTTTGGAGTACAGAATGATCTGCAACAAGCCTTTCAATATCCTGCTCAGACATTCCGCATACCTCCGTTCGTTTTATGATACTTCTATTATATCACAAATCGACAGAAAAAGCAAGGAGAATCGTGAAATTCCCCTTGCTTTTCTTCAATATATTGCGCCAGCTTTTCCTTCCCGTATCGCCTTGGGCTGTTCGATTGTCAGACCTTCCAGAAGCCATCTGGTCTGCTGCGGCGTGAGTAGTTTGGCTTCTGTTTCGCTGCGCGGCCACTGGAATTGTCCGTTGTCCAATCGCTTGTAGAGAAGAAGAAAACCGTCTCCCTCCCACAGCAGTCCCTTAATGCGATCCCTGCGTCTGCCGCAGAACAAAAACAGTGCTGTACAAAACGGATCCAAATGCAGCTGACTCTGTATGATCATAGCCAGGCCATCGATCGAGCGACGCAGATCCGTATATCCGGTGACAAGATAGACCTGCTGACCAATCGGCAGATCATTCAGCATAACGTTTGAACCAGCGCCAGCAATATGTCCGGTGAGATGTTTGCTGGCATCGAAACTTGCAGACCGTTCTTTTCGATGCGGATATCCGAACTCTGCTGCGGCACATGCAATGGCACGATCACCGGTGTTGAATCGAGGAACTGTTCCCGCACCTTCTTCAATCGGTAGTAATAGGTTTTGAGCTTGATGCCGTTTTCGGTACACCATTGTTGAGCAGTCAGGCCGCTTGTCTGCTGTGCTTCGACTTGTGCTGCCCATTCCCGTAGGCGGACTTCCTGCTTTACTGTTGCCAGGGTTGTTGTTGACTCCATACCGTTTCCTCCTGTGTCTAATGTACTCCACATTGCTCTATGGTCTAAACTGGAATGTCCAATACAGTCCATAGAGTAGTTCAGTGTCCATTATACTTCTTTAGACTCTTCAGGGGAAGACGCGGGGGATTTGACGGTTACGATTAAGTAATCCGTGCGATCCCCATACACCGTTTCTTGACGGTGTATGGGGATCTTTGACTTGGAGAGAACCTCCCGCCGGTCTTGCTGCAGTCCCCCGCTGATCTGTCGCCCGACAGAAGAAAAGCGATTTGTTGAGTTTTTCGATGAATCGAAAATCAACTTATGTTATCACGTATGGCATGTCCCGTGTCGGAAGAAGCATTGATAATAGTCCAATGAAGGGATGGTGGGGCATACTGAAATCCGAGATGTACTATCTCCGCAAGTTTACAGATAAAGCCAATCTGATCGCAGCAATCGAAGAATACATCAACTACTACAACATGATAAATACCAGATCAAGCTGAGTTGTATGACGCCGATGGAATACCATGAAGCGTTTGCATCGTAATCAGTGAGCGTCGGCAAGCACCTTTCGCCGTTCGTTGCTACGCTCCTCATTCCAAAAGGTGCTTGCCATTTTCTAACAGCAAAGCAGCCTGCACAAATTGCACAGGCTGCATTTGGTCACAATGTAGATTTTTTCGCTGTCTACTTAACAGGGGGCGGGTCACCCACCCGGCTGTTTTCAGTTTGTCGCTCACAGCAGCATCCGCTTCATCAATCCCAGATCAAAGACATCCACAGTCCCATCCTGATACACATCCGCATTTCCGGCATTTTTCAGCGTTCCCTGCAGATGCAGATACTTCTGCAAAGCGATCAGATCCACCAGATCAAAAACGCCGTCGCCGTTGGCATCGCCTTTCACAGCAGTCACTTCGCTATTATTCTGATACACACGATCGTACATGGTTTCCGCCCAGATGCGGCGCATTTCCTCATAGCCCTCGGAATTCGGATGCACGCCGTCACCGCTGAGATACTCGGGATGCTCTGTGAGGATCGCATCAAAATCCGGGCCCGGCACGACCTCCGGATACTCGTCATACAGGCGGTCGATCATCGCATTGTAATCATCGAGATAGTCGGCAACGCCCGGCTCCTCTGCGTGCGGGATCTTCGGCAGGACCGGCACTTTACCAAGCGCCAGCACCTTGTCGATCATGGATTTGGTATTCTCGTAATACTGCGCCGCACCGATCTGATTGCCCCAGGCATCATTCGTGCCGTAAGCAATGGAAACATACCTGCCCGGATAGGTGGAAAGCCAACCGTCAATGTGCTCCAGCCCGTCCTTGGAGGTGATACCGCCGATGCCGCCGTTCTCCTGGATGGGGAAATAGCGTTCATCGAGAGCATGAAGATGTGTGGCGAAGCCCGTTCCGTAGCAGTTATTCATGCCGCCTGCCGTGATACTGTCGCCAAGGAACAGCCACGAATCGCTCACACCCTCGGAAACATCGTGGATGTCGAAATTGATCATTGCCGTGGAACCCTCTTTGTCATCTGCCTTGTCAATGCAGATACGGATCCAGTTGTAGCCGTCAAATGCAACCACATGCTGCCGGGAGGCAAGCGCATTGCCGCTCACCGTCTCGACCACTTCCCAGCCGGTCTCCGGGTAATCACCGCCGGGCGCAGCGTTGATCTCGATGGTGTAATCGGATGGCTCCATATTGCGGTTGACATACATGCCGACCACATCATAAGCACTTGTGCAGTACCACACCGCATCAATGACACGGCGGTTTTCCGGCGGAACTTCGGACAGATCGTAGGCCAGATAATCCGGGCACTGCGCATTCCAGAACGAGAAATAATGCTCGTCATTTCCGGCAGAAGCCGTTGCCGGATTGCTGCCGGAATAGGCAGGGCAGTTCCGGCTGATGACTGGGTTCGGAATCGGTGCGGTGGCGTGATCGGCGCTGACCGGCATCGGCACTGTCAGCAGTGTTGCCGCAGCAATGGCGGCAGTGAGCAGCTTTCCTGATTTCATTATCATTCCTCCGTCATGCACCGTCCTACCCCGGCGGTGCTTTGCATTGGGATCTCTTTATCATGCACATGGGGCATCTGCCCCTACTCCTCTATCTTACAGGATAACATAAATCATGCGGAAATGCAATCACATTTTGCATCTTCTTGCTGATGAAATATGGAAATGATTGCACTTATGGAGGGCGCAGAGGGAATGACATGACACAAACGCACGAAAATTATGCATTATGTCAGCAAAAGAGAGTAAAAGGCTATTGCGCATTCTCACAGGTATGCTATGATAGAAGTAAAGAATCTATTTAGTATCGGAGCAGTTCTAAAAAGAAGCCGGATTGACCGGTTCAAAGAAAAGGGGTATTTGTATGAAGAAAGCAACGACCATCCGACGCATCCTTGCCGGCATCTGTGCAGCAGTCCTCTGCGGCACGGCAGCAGTGTCACTTCCGGCAGCAGCTGCTATTCAGCCTGTGGATTCCGTGCATGCGCAGGCGGGCGAGCTGAAAACCCGCAACGTCCACATCCGCACGGACAATGTCAACACCTGGGAGTCCGAACATTTCAAGTTCTACTGGGGCAATTCCGGCGACAGCGCAGCCGTGACCGAGAGCTTCCTGCAGGAGAATGCCAAGAATCTCGAAGCCTGCTGGGATGTCTACATGAACGACCTGCACATGAATCCGCCCACGCAGTCCGTGGAAGCCTATCTGCGGGACGGGAACGAATACAAGGTCAATTTCTACATCCATAACACCGGTCTCCTCGGTGAGAACGGCAGCGAAATACCGACCGACTGGGCATACATGGGCTATGACCGTGAGGGCTATGCGTTCATGTTCTGCTGCGTGGGTGCGATGAACAACAGCCCGAATCCGTCCTGGGTGCTGCCGCATGAATTCGGTCATGTCGTGACGGCGCACCAGTACGGCTGGAATTCCAACAAATACGTGCAGTCCTGGTGGGAGGCAATTGCCAACTGGTACCGTGAGCAGTTCCTCTACTCCGATTACTACAGCCAGTGGGCGAACGTTTCCGGCACGACGGATTACTTTATGACCTACATGCAGAACCTCCAGTTCACGCCCATTCTCGGCAGAGATAACTACGCATCTTGGGCATTCCTGCAATACCTTACGGAAAATCCGGATAACCTCGGCAATTACGGTGCCGGCTTTGTCAAGGATCTGATGCAGCAGGGGCAGCCGGACGAGTATCCGTATCTGGAAATTGAGCGCATCGGCGGTGCGGACATCAAGGACACACTCGGTCACTATGCCAAGCGCCTTGCAACACTTGATCTTGCCAGACAGGATGCCTACTTGCAGCGCCAGCGGGAACTCATCGCAATGGACGAGATGAGCTGGAACCAGATCTATACCGTCCTTGACAAAACGCCGGAAGCAGGACGCTACACCGTCCCGACCGACAGAGCGCCGCAGCAGTTCGGCGTGAATCTCATCCCGCTGCAAGTGGCGGGAAGCAGCATTTCCGTGACGCTCGAATCCCTGACGGATGCGCCGGGTGCAGACTGGAGAGCCTGCATTGTTGTCGAGCAGCGTAACGGAAAAGCAAGATATTCCGACCTGTTCAAGGCGGGCGAAACCATGACAATGGCATTTGATGCAAACCAGGATACTGCTGCCTATCTAACCGTGACCGCAACACCGGACAGCGATGTGTGGCAGAAGATCGGTACACCGTGGGCTTATGCAGAGAACACGGAATTCGGCGAGGAAAATTACCCGTTTCTTGGCAAGACACGCTATCCCTACGCTGTGCAGCTCAGCGGCGCAGAAATGCAGCAGCAGGAAGCTGCATCCGTTCAGGGCAGTGCGCATCCCAACGGCGGCGGCTTTGTCGCAGCATCGGCGCATGTGGACGCTTCGGTCTATGTCGGCAAGAATGCCCGAGTACTCGGCAATGCAACTGTTTCGGGCAATGCCAGAATTGACGGCTATGCGACAGTTTCCGGCCGTGCAAGAGTCTCCGGTGATGCCGTTGTGACCGGACACGCCATCGTTTCCGGCAATGCGTCTGTCACGGACAATGCAATCATCGGCGACAGCGCCTATCTGAACAAGAGCGCCTCTGTTTCCGGCAATGCAAGAGTGCTTGAAGGCGCTATGCTCACCGGTGAATTCAAGGCCTCCGGCAATGCCACGCTTAAGGGTACAGCATTCTGCTGGGGGACCGGTTCGGCATCCGGACAGGCGATCCTGGACGGCGATTACTACATTGATTCCGACCGTGTTTCCACCTTTGGTACGCTCTACGGCTGGACGAGCGCCGACAGCTATGCCGCAAGCCGTCCCTACACAGACGGACAGCTTGCAGGGCTGGAATTCTCTGAGAGCAGCAGCAAAACGGCAGCCGACACCTACACCTCGACTTATGCTGCAGCAGTCGGTTCGCCGGAATGGGCGCAGGAGCGCACCTCCGGCAAGGGTGTGCTGACCTTCGCAGACGGGCAGTATCTGATCGCAGACAGCAGCTATGCCACCCTGCACGATGCCGACTACCAGACAGCAGTCCTCCTGCAAGGCGACGGCACGATCTTCCGCTTCGGCGACGATGCGCAGTATATCGCACTGACAGCCGATCAAGGCACCCTCACCCTCGCAGCCAATGACGGCAGCGGTGAGCAGACAATTTCTGCTGAAAACGCCTATACCAAGGGGCAGTGGGTGACGATCAGCGCTGTTTTCTCCGGCGATACCGCAAAGCTCGTGGTCAATAACGGCAGCGGTTCAAAGGAATTCACCGGCGCCATGACAGTTGATCCGGTGGATGCTGTGACGGCGGATGCGGCCTATACCATCGGCAAGGGCATGACCGGCTCGATGGATTTCTTCCGGGTGAACTTCAAGGAAGTGCCGGAGCCGGAGTACTACTACACCGGCAGCGAGGATGTCACGGAGAAGCCTGCCGAGACGCATATCTACGGTGATATGGACGAAAACAGGAGCATTGATGTATTCGACCTCGGGCTGATGAAGCGAACAGTTCTCTCCGGTGAGCAGATCGCCTGGGCAGACTGTGATGCAGACGGCATGACCGGCATCGGAGACATCATCGCCGTCCAGAAATATGTCCTTGCCGCTGACGGCGCAGGACGGACGGGAAAGAGCGTGGAATAGCCGTAAGAGCTATATGCTGATCAGGCAGATGATACGTTCATCTCCACCGAACTTCTGCTTTTCTTGTCCTGCCAGTTAAGGTCTGCGTTTGTATAAGGTACGGCAGGCTTGATCTCATAGAGGTCTGCCCCTGCTGCTTCTGCGAGATTTTTTGCGAGTTTCGCGGTCACGCCGCTTGCTGAAAAATATGCTACCAGTGTTTTGCTCATAGTGATTACCTCCCTTTCTCAGCCCATACTTGCTTTCAGTACCTGAACCACCTCATCACGGTCAAGCACCTTGTAGCCGCCCTCGAGAATGAATGTCGCATCTGCAATGCCCTCGATCATATCTTCTGTTGCACCGAGGTCTTTCAGGTGCATCACAAGCCCGATCTCCTTCATCCAGCTTTCCATAGCGGAAAGGCCCTCGTTTGCAAGCTGCTCATCGGTCTTGCCGTCACGGGAGATGCCCCAGACTTCGGTGGCAAAACGTGCAAACTTCTTCAAGCCATAAGGCATGATGTATCTGTAATACGGCAGAGATACCGCCGCCAGCGTCATACCGTGCGTCGCATCTGTATAAGCACCCACAGCCTGACCGAGCATATGCACCATCCAGTCCTCGGTCTTACCCTTGCCGACAAGCGTATTCAGCGCCCAGGTCGCCGTCCACATGATGTTAGAACGGGCTTCGTAATCCTGCGGATTCTCTACAGCGATACGGCTTGCATGAATCAGACCGCGCATCAGTCCTTCACTGATATAGTCGGAAGTGTTGTCGTCCTCGCCGGAGAAATACTGCTCGCAGATGTGCTTGAAAATATCATAAATACCTGCAACCATCTGATATTTCGGCAGCGTCATGGTATATTTCGGGTTGAGGATCGAGAACTTCGGCATATAGCATTCAGATGTAAAGTCAACTAGCCAAAAGAAAGGAGGAAGCCCAGCGAAATGCTGGGCTTTTCCTGTTTGATAGAGCGTTTGCAGGGGTACTATTTCGATTCCGACCTTTATACTACCTACCTGCTGATTTTATAAAAATGAAAATACCACTTGACAAATGACAAAAACATGGTATAATGGATATGAAACTGATAATCATTTTCATATCACAGGAGGCATTCATCATGAACAACCAGAACAAGAAACCGGTAGTTCTCATCACAGGCTACCTCGGCTCAGGTAAGACCACGCTCATGCAGAAGCTGTTGGCGCAGGAAAGTCGCAAGATCGCCCTCATCGTCAACGACATGGGCAGCATCAATATCGACGCAGGACTGCTGTACAAGACCGGCAACAAGGTCGCACAGGTGGAGATGGTCGAGCTGCAGAACGGCTGTATCTGCTGCACGCTCCGGGATGAATTCATTGCCGAGATCGAACGTATCTCCAAGGAGCCCGACATTGAAGCGGTCTTTGTGGAAGCCTCCGGCATCAGTGAGCCGAGTGCCATTGCGGGGTGCTTTATCGGCTATCAGGAGGACAATCCGGATACAAATGTGTACCTCAGCTCCATCGTGTCCGTGGTCGATGCCGACCGCATCTACCGTGAGTTCCTGAATGACCTGTCCATGGTGACGGATACCGATGAGGGCGATGTCATCAACCTCGTGATCGACCAGATCGAATTCTGCAATCTCATCCTCCTGAACAAGACCGACCTGCTGGATGAAACCCAGCAGGCAGAGGTCATCAGAGCGCTGCGGGATCTGCAAAGCAAGGCGGAGATCATCCCTTGCGTACAGGGCGAGGTCGATGCGGCAAAAATCCTGGACGGTGCGGAATTCGATTATGATGAAGTCCTGGCCTCCTCCTCCATCCAGCGTGCGCTCAATACCAATGAGCCGACTGACAAGGAGGCCTGCATGGATGAATACGGCATCACCTCGTTTGTCTTCGAGGAACAGCGCCCGTTTGACCGTGACAAGCTCTATTCCCTCGTGGAAGAGTACCCGAAGGAGCTGATCCGGTCGAAAGGTTATCTGTGGTTTGCCGATGACCCGACGCATATCCAGCTTTTTGAGCAGGCGGGACGAAATTGTAGCATTACCGAACTTTCCGAGTGGATGGCAGCGTGGGAGCAGGAGGAGCTTGACCGTGTGAAGGAAGCCTATCCCGACATCATGGACGACTGGGATCCGGAGTACGGCGACCGCATCAATCAGCTTGTGTTCATCGGCAAGGGGTACCGCAAGCAGGATATCGTGAGCCGCATCCAGAGCTGTCTGGTGACGGTGTGACATGCAGGAGCTCAATAAACCGATCCCGATCTACCTGTTTCTGGGAATGCTGGAATCAGGCAAGACGCAGTTCATCCAGAAAATGCTTGAAAGTGAGCCTTTTGCAACAGATGAGCCTGTTCTGCTGCTCGTCTGCGAGGATGGCGAAGAGGTATATGACACAAGCCGTTTTCCCATGCAGAATGTGCATATCCACACCGTCGATGCGCCCGAGGAACTGACCCCGGAGCGACTTTTGCAGATGTCGGATGCATGTGGAGCAACACGCATTTTCATTGAGTACAACGGCATGTGGCACCTGAAATACCTGATGGCCGGAAAGCCCCGTTCATGGATGATCTTTCAGACCGTGTTCATCGCAGAAGCGTCGATGTTCCTGCAATTCTATACGAATTTCAAGTCGCTCATCACAAGCCTGATCCAAAGCAATGGTACCTGGTGACGGCAAAGATACGCATAGAGCAGGCACCGCAGACCGGAGAGCACTTCCCTGTTCTGGAGATCCTTTCGCTGGAGAAGGCGGAAGCACCGGAGGCGTGTAATTGATACATTTTACATGACTCGAATGATAGCAAATATATATAAGGCAGCCGTCATGGCTGCCTTAAATACTGCTGCTTTTCATTTTGCTAACAGTTTTACGATATCAGCAGGCTTCAACACCTTCCCCGATGAAACGAGCTTTTCATTGACTACAAGTGCGGGCATGGACATTGCTCCATACTCCATGATCTGCTGCAAGTCGGTGATGTATGCGACCTCGATGCCCATCCCCTCGACAGCCTTGACCGTGTTATCATACAACTGATGACACGCCTTGCAGCCCGAGCCAAGCACCTTGACACAGCAAAAGCCGACAACCTGATCACCGCAACAAGTAGTTGCCTCGCTGACACTCTGTTCTCCGCCACAGCAGCAAGGCGATTCCGACTTCTTCTCTTCCTTTTTCTTATGAAACAATGCCATGATCAATTCCTCCTAAAGAATGTAATTCTGAATGCTGTTGAAGAAATACCCCACAAGGATGATCCCCGATGTACAGATCGTAACGAAAATGCCGAGTAGCTTGGGCTTGATCGCTTTTTTCAGCATGATCATCGACGGGAGCGATAATGTAATGACGCCCATCAAAAAAGCCAGGACAACACCGAGCTTTGCGCCCTTTGCGACCAGTGCTTCTGCGATCGGGATACAGCCGAAAATATCCGCATACATCGGGATGCCACAGATCGCAGCGAGGATCACACCGAGCGGATTTCCTGTGCCAAGCGTACTGACGATCCATTCCTCCGGGATCCAGTTGTGGATCACTGCGCCGATACCCACTCCGACGATCACATAGAGCAAGACCTTCTTTGCCGTTGCAGCTACCTGCTCCCATGCGTATTTCAGTCGGTCGTGTTGCGTCAGTTCATTCTGCGGTACATCCATGCTTTTGCCGTGGCGGATGAATTCAGCAACCTGATCTTCCAGATGCAGATTTTCGATGAGTGTCCCGCCTGAAACAGCGATCACCAGCCCAACAATCACATACACCACAGCGACCTTCCACCCGAAAATGCTCATCAGAAGGATGAGAGAGCCAAGGTCTACCATCGGTGACGAGATCAGGAACGAGAACGTCACGCCCAGCGGAAGGCCTGCACTGGTAAAGCCCATAAACAAAGGTATTGAGGAGCAGGAACAGAACGGCGTGACCGTGCCCAGCAAAGCGGCGATACAGTTTGCGCCGATGCCGTGAAATCTACCGAGTATCTTCTTTGTGCGTTCGGGCGGGAAATAGCTCTGGATATATGTGATCACAAAGATCAAAAATCCGAGCAATAGCATGATCTTGATCGTGTCATAGAGGAAGAATTGCAGGCTGCCGCCGAGCTTGCTTCCGGTATCCAGTCCGAAGGCGTTCAGCAAAGCACCGATCAGCCTGTTCAGCCATTTCATACCGAGTACTTCCTCTTGTAGAAAGTCCCACATGCTCAGCTCTCCTCTGCCAGCATCTCCGCCACGATCTCTGCCGCCGTTCTTACCATCTCAGGACACAGTGAGCCGAACAGACCATGCTCTTTTGCGTAGGTTCTCCCCTCCTCCGTGCCGAGATCGCAGCCGAGCAGATCCCGGCAGAGATATGAGCCCTTGCGCTTCTCAAATTCCTCAAGGAATTGCACGGCTTTCGCATGTTCAGCAGTACGGCTTTCCATATCCTGACTATCAAACTGTCCGTATTTCATACCGAGCACCATCAGCGCACCGGTACAGGCGCCGCAGACCTCGCCTTTGTTCATACCGCCGCCGAAGCAGGCTCCGATCTGAAGCGCCTGCTTTTCGGTGATGCCGAAATCCTCCGCAAATGCGGCAAAAACCGCCTGCGAGCACATGTAGCCCTTTTTAAAATACTGAACTGCTTTCGCAACATGATCCATTTTCATTTCCTCCGATTGTTATATTTAGATGCATCTATTTGATGCTGATAAGATAAGCCGTATTGGAATACGGCTTATTGTGTATGACAGCAAGGCTGGTCATTTCCGGAAACCGCTGTAAGCTCTTTCAGGCAATCCATAGCGATCGCTGTGCCCTCCGGTGAAATGGAATAGTGCATCCACTTCCCTTCTTTCCTGCCGACTACAAGGCCACTGTCGCAGAGGATCTTCATGTGATGCGACAGCGTCGGCTGGCTGAGGTGCAGCACCTCTAAGAGATGACAGGCACATAGCTCACCGTTTTGCAGGATCCTGCATATCTGCACTCTGTTTTCATCACACAGCGCTTTGAAGATCACCGTGATCTGCTTGTTTGTCAGAGCCATTTTCTCACCTCGCATTGATGATTTTCTATATTATAGCATATAGATTTAGATTTGTCAATATGTTTTTTTGCATTTTTGGAGTAAAAACTTTTTTCAACCTTTTCTGAGCATATCTTTTTCAATGTAATGATCATTCATTTCTTTTGATAATCCAGTCTGACGAGGGCTTTTCCATTCGGGAGGGATACTGCATCCCGCAGGGTATTTTCGTAACCGATCGCTTCCATAGCCACTGTCAGAGCCGATTCTTCCATTTGATGATGCACTTCATCAAGCCTGTCAAATGCATGAAGATAAGGTGAATCCGAAACCCAATTCCCGGTATCTGCATTGATCTGGATCACACAGGAAACATATACAGGCCTGACCTGCAATACGACATTCTTAAATGCCGGATAGCCGATGTATTCGATCAGAAGATTGGCAATGACCAGTTGTGACGGCGGCAGCTTATCCGCATCGTTTATCAGATCCATACAAAGGCACTGTAACACATCAGATAGTTCCGGATAGCGTTTGGATGTTGCCCGCAAATAGGCTTCATTGATGTCAATGCCATAAACTGTGCGGTATTTTTCCTTTTTGATGTGTTCTAATCCGTTTCCGCCGGCGATTCCGAGAATCATGACAGTATTGACCGGATAGGCTTCAAACTGCTGCTTCATGATAGCGTTCATCGCTTGAAGCTGCAACACGGAATTTAGACTCATGTGATTTTCGTAATCATCCAGACAGATCTCTTCCCAAGGATTTTTCATTTACTTCTCCTTTTGTGCTAACTTCGATCTTGTCCTTTCAGTCAGCATATCTATGCACTTATTATACCAGATAAGGCGCTATCCGTCAATATCTGAAAGCGCCAAGGATATACTTGACATATGTCGTTAAACATGTTATAATAGACATATGTCAGAAAGGAGGCGTACTATGCCAAGACCACAGAAATCTCGTCGTATCTGCTGCTACCCAGATTACTGGAGCTTTGCGCCCGATCAAGACATGGCTAATGATACAGTCATCTTATCGCTTGACGAGTTTGAGACCATTCGTCTGATCGACTATCAATCCATGACGCAGGAGCAGTGTGCGCAGGAGATGAACGTCGCAAGAACGACTGTCACGGCGATCTATGACAACGCAAGAAAGAAGCTTGCGCAGGCTTTGGTCGAGGGCAGACGCATCGTCATTTCGGGCGGAAACTATACGCTGGATAACACGATCTCGGAGGAGATCACACGGAAAGGAAGTCGTATCATGAGAATTGCAGTCACCTATGAAAACGGACAGATCTTTCAGCATTTTGGCAGAACCGAGCAGTTCAAGCTCTATGATGTTGCCGATGGCAAGATCATCAACGAGCAGATCGTCGGAACAAATGGTGCAGGACATGGCGCTCTTGCAGGATTCCTGAAAAATGCGCAGGCTGACGTGCTGATCTGCGGCGGTATCGGCGGCGGCGCACAGATGGCGATGCAGGAGGCAGGGATCACTCTTTATAGTGGCAATATGGGAAGTGCCGATGATGCTGTTGCTGCTTTCCTTGCCCAGACACTCGCTCAGAACGAGAACCCGACCTGTGATCATCACCATGAACATGGCGAAGGTCATTCCTGTGGAGACCACGGCTGCGGTAATCACTGATGAAGATCATTACACTTGTCGAAAACACCTGCGGTGATGAACGTTGTATCACAGAGCATGGGCTGAGCATCTATATCGAGACGGATAATCATAAACTCCTGCTGGATACAGGGCAGACCGATGCTGTCGTGAAAAATGCGGAAGTGCTTGGCGTTGATCTTTCCGCAGTCGATACGGTAATTCTCAGCCACGGACACTATGATCATTCCGGCGGAATCCTCCCCTTCTCGAATATCAATCATACTGCGCAGATCATCATGCAGAGAGCTGCTGTCGAACCGCACTTCAACGGCGACCGATATATCGGCATAGATAAGGATATTCTTGATCTGCCGAATGTTCGGTTGATAGACGGAGATGTTCAGCTTGACGATGAGCTTTTTCTGTTCAGCGGCATCACAGGCAGGCGATGCTATCCGCTGGGCAACCGCAAGCTGTCCCGTATCGAAAACGGAGAAAAGATTCCCGATGATTTCGCACATGAGCAATGCCTTGTGATCAAGCAGGACGGGAAACACTGGCTGCTGTCAGGCTGTGCGCATAACGGTATTCTCAATATCCTTGACCACTATCATGAGCTTTTCGGAAATGCTCCTGACTATGTGATCACGGGATTCCACATGATGAAAAAGGACGGCGAGCATTCCGAAGAAGAAAAGGCAGTCATTCTTCAAACGGCGCAGGAGCTATCTCGGCTCAATACTGTCTTTTATAGCGGCCATTGCACGGGTATCTCGGCCTTTGAGATGATGAAGTGCGTTATGGGCGACCAGCTCATTGCATAGCATAGCGGAACGTATATTGAGCAAAATTGAAATGGAAAAGAAGAATAAAACTAACCGAAATGCCGGGCTTCGTGCCCGGCATTATATGAGAGAAAGGCAATACTACAGGAGTATTTATGTTTTCGGACTATTGTTCGTGATATGAGGAGCAGGAGTCCCCTTCCCTATTGCTCCGGCATCCATTTGATCCCCTTAGCCATCCGGAGTGCAGGTTCCTGAAAATGATTGCCCGGATTTCGTTCAAATGTTGTCTGGATTTGTTGTGCCATGAAATGGTCATGCAGTGCCTTTGTTCGATCCTGCACGGTTAACATTAACGGATTCCGGGTATGATGTTCCCTGTCGCAAAGTGAAAAAACACAGCATCCGGTTGTCGGAGCGGATCATGTACCTCAGCATATTCCTGAAAGCCCGGATACCAGAATGAGCCGGATGCAGATACGGCTCGTTGGAATAGATCCGTCTGATATAACGACCAGATCGCAAACAGCCCAGCCAGCGAATATCCTGCAATCGCATGATAGAACGGTTTTGTAGGAAGCAGCTCCATCAGTTCAGGAATGATGTTTCCGGTAAGCTCTTTAATATAGATACTCCCCTGCCCTGCAAAAGCAGCTTCACCCTTGAAAACAGCAGGAGCTGTCCATGGGGATAACGCACTGTTCCAATCATTGATCTGGATCGCAACCAGTGTAAATGGGGGAGCATTCAGTTCCTGACATAAATTCCATACGGATTCTGCCCCCTGTGCAAAGGTGTTCAGCCATACACAGGGGGCTTCGTTTTCAGTTTGAAAAACTGTGATATTGTGATGATGGATCGTATAATTCTTTGGCTGCGGCATAGGGATCCTCTCCTTTGAGATGCATACTTTACATAGTACACCATTATTTACAAGATTTTTGCTTGTGATATGAAACCCATCCAAAAGACATTGGATTTCCAGAAAGATCAAAGTGATGGTCTTGCTCCTTTCCAATAGTTGACATTTGACGCACATTGCTGTATACTATAAGCAGGACTTGCATATTCAAAGATGCGATCCAATAAATCAATCAGGAAGGTGATAATCAATGAAAGCAAAAAGACTTGCGGCAGGACTGACTGCTCTGGCAATGTGTTTCGGTATGGCAGCCACGATGCCATTCACTCATGAAGCGGACACGACCGCCGTCACGGCACATGCCGCACAGCACGTCTGGGACGGCACAGCCGATACTTCCTGGTACTACCGGGAGCACCAGTACATCTACACCGGCGAGGGCGACAGCGCCAAGCGCCTCGATGTATTCAACATCAGCACACCGGAGGAGCTTGCCGGCCTTTCCCAGCTCGTACGGAATGGTGTCACCATGAAGGACACCTACATCAACCTGACCGATGACATCGTGCTCAATGACCTGAGCAATTATGCGAACTGGGAAACCGAAGCCCCCAAGAATAACTGGATCCCGGTCGGTGTCAATTCCATATATTCGCCCTATACCAAGGATAAAGGAGTGGCGATGGGGATTGATTACACCTATAAGACTTTTGAAGGCATCTTCAATGGCAACGGTCACACAATTTCCGGCATGTACTGTTATCACTACAGCATGGCAGGTCTGTTCGGCGCCATCAACGGCGATGTTTCAAACGTTGTTGTCAAGGATTGCTACGTCATTGCCAAGAATCCCAGCCGCTATGATGTCAGTGCTTCCTGGCCGGTCTATGCAGGAGGCATTGTCTCCTTCTGTGATCGCGGCGGCATCATTTCCGGCTGCGAATTCAATGGCAGCGTAAAGGCGATCGGCAAACACTACAGCGGCTCCTCCATGTGGGATACCATCTATGATAGTAACTTCTCAGAAAATCACCAGTGCGCCGCCGGCGGCATTGTCGGACGCATTGACGATGGCGATGTCGGTATGGTTCTGGGTGCGATCCTGTACACCGCCGTGTTTGGCATTCAGGTTTACGGTCTTCCGACAACGCCTTTGATCATCGGCAGCTACTTTGAGGAAACCAACGGTGTCATGGGCGTCCTGAACTGCGTCAACCACGGTACTGTCTACAGTGAATACGGCAAATCTGCCGAGGGTGCAGGCGGCATCGTCGGCACCGGCGGTCTGCTTGGCGGCACCGGTGCGATCTCACCCTTTGCCGTTTATCACTGCTACAGTGACGGCACCGCTTCGCGTTCCGACGGCAATTATGGCGCAATGGTCGGCAACTGCGAATCCGGTCCCTATAGCGCCAACAACTTCCAGGAGATCGGCTGCTACTACACCAACTGTGATCGGAGCAGCTATCCCAACGAAGCGATCAACTACACCAAAGCAGGCATGACCGTGGAGGAAGTCGCCGAAAAGCTCGGCTCCTACTTCAAAGCAGAGGGTGGAACTATCCATCTGAACTATGCCGCAATGGGAAAGAGTTCGGACCTTGCCAAAACCTTCACAGACACCTTCAATCCGCCGGCAGAGAAGAATGCCACACTCGAAGCCCCGAAACTCAACAAGAGCATGGACGGTGACAGGATCACGATCACTTGGGACCGTAATTCGTCAATAACAGCATGGGATTACGCAATCGCTGCTGACAAGGACTTCAACGACTGCTATGATGTCGGCAGCTACACAGGGACAAATATCTTCTGGGAAAGCCTCGACCTCTCCACGCCCTACTACATCCGTGTTCGCGGCAGAACAGGCGATATCTCGAATGAAAACACCCAGTACACAAGCTGGAGCTACCTGACTGCCGGAACCATTCCGCCGGATCCGGTACCAATCATTATCGGCGACCTCAACAACGATAGCACCGCCAATGCCTCCGATGCCGCCATGATCCTCATCGCAGCGGCTGCAATGGGTGCTGGGAATGACGCCGGTCTGACGGATGACCAGAAAACAGCCGCTGATGTCAACACAGACGGCACCGTCAACGCTTCGGATGCTGCTGTCGTGCTGATCTATGCAGCGGCGATCGGTGCCGGACAGGATGCGAAACTGACAGATTTTGTGAAGTAGAAAAAATATGCGCGGCACCTGGTCATTATTTCGATCAGGTGCTGCGGCCTTTTTCATTTAACAGATGTCATTCCGACAACGTCCAGCATTACGCCAGCCCCATCCCGGAAGCCCTGCACATAGCGGTACTCTGCATCCATTGCGTCAATCTGACCTTGCAAGTCGGTGATGCGGTTAAATAGCTCCAGCTGTTGCGGAT
>JAIKWY010000042.1 GCA_024684395.1 Oscillospiraceae bacterium | reverse complement strand
ATTCGTAAAATACACCCTTGATCCGTGGATCGTCCGCTGGGAACAGGGTATGCAGAAGGCGCTTCTTTCCGATTCGGAAAAGGGGCGCTATTTCATTAAATTCAACGTGGAAGGTCTGCTGCGTGGCGACTACGCAAGCCGAATGCAGGGCTATGCGACCGCACGGCAGAACGGCTGGCTGTCTGCCAACGATATCCGTGAACTGGAGGATATGAATTCTATCCCGGACGAGGACGGCGGCAATCTGTATCTGGTCAACGGCTCATTCACCAAGCTGGCGGATGCCGGGGCTTTCTACGAAGGAAAGGAAGGTGAAGCCGATGAGACATCAGATCAGTGACCTCTACCAGATGCAGTGTTTGCCGCTGAACGCAAAGATCCGCATGACGCAAAATCGCATCAGAGGCTGGTATGACCATTTTGGCGGCGACGTGTATTGCTCGTTCTCTGGCGGCAAGGACAGCACGGTGCTGCTGGACATCATTCGCAATACGCCCGGTGTCTATGATGTGCCTGTTGTGTTTGCTGATACCGGTTTGGAATTTCCGGAGATCAGGGAATTTGTGAAGTCGTTTGATGACGTCACGATCGTCCGCCCGAAGATGAACTTTCGTGAGGTCATTCAGAAATACGGCTACCCGGTGGTATCGAAGGAAGTGAGCCGCCGTGTACAGTATGCACGAGTTGCGATCGCTGAGGGGCGTGAGCAGAATCACGGCGATTACCAGAAGCTGTGCGGCTTGGCGCTGGATAAGAACGGAGAAAAGAGCCAGTACAACTGCGAAAAGTGGAAGTTCCTGCTGGACGCTCCGTTCCGCTGTTCTTCGGAATGCTGCTCTGTCATGAAAAAGAACCCGATGAAGCAGTATGAAAAAGAGACCGGTCGAGTTCCGATCGTGGCAACTATGGCTTGTGAGTCTCGGCTGCGAAAAGAACACTGGCTGATCCACGGCTGCAACGCCTTTGATGCAAAGCGTCCGAGGTCGCAGCCGATGTCCTTTTGGACAGAGCAGGATGTTCTGGAATATCTATACACCCGTCAGATCCCCTACGCTTCTGTGTATGGGGATATTTTTATTGACGAGAACGGGAAATACCACACGACCGGCGCAGAGCGCACAGGATGTATGTTCTGTATGTTCGGCTGCCATCTTGAAAAAGCACCCAACCGTTTTCAGAAACTGTCGGCAACACACCCGAAGATCTATGATTACTGCATCGGCGGCGGTGCAGAGGTGGACGGTGTATGGCAGCCGGACAACAAAGGTCTGGGGCTTGGCAAGGTGCTGGACTATATCGGCGTGGACTATCGAGCGAAGGAGGAATGTGCTGATGAATAAGAAGTTCTGGAATTGGGTGCGAAACGAGGACACCGGCGCTGCCGAGCTGATCTTCAACGGACCCATTTCGGAAGACACATGGTTCGGCGATGAGATCACGCCTGCCATGTTCCGCAACGAGCTGGCGAAGGTCAGCGGCGACCTGACCGTCTGGCTGAATTCACCCGGCGGGGATGTGTTCGCCGCATCGCAGATCTACACCATGCTCCGCAACCACAAGGGCAAGGTCACGGTCAAGATCGATGGCATTGCGGCTTCGGCGGCAAGCGTGGTCGCTATGGCTGGTGACGAAACACTGATCGCCCCGACTGGTATGCTGATGATCCATAACCCCTCGACCGTTGCTTTCGGCAACAAGGAAGCGATGCAGAAGGCAATCGAGCTTCTGGACGAGGTCAAGGAGAGCATCATCAATGCCTACGAGGAGAAGTCTGGTCTGAGCCGCAGCAAGATCGCCCGCATGATGGACGAGGAAACTTGGCTCAATGCGAAAAAGGCGCAGTCCCTCGGACTGGTGGACGGCATCCTGTTCGCAAGCGGGCAGCCGAAGCCGGAAGAGGATCCGGACGAGGGCGATGAAGATACACCGGATGAGGATGAGCCGAAGGAGGACACCCTCACGGCGATGTCCTATTCCCGTGCAGCAACCATGCAGAGTCTGATGCAGAAGGTCTCTGCAGAACACAAAGGTACACCCGTGGATCAGCTGATGAGTCGGCTGAACCTGCTGAAATACTGATAGGAGGAATGTATAATGACCATTCAGGAGCTTCGTGAAAAGAGAGCGAAGGCATGGGACACCGCCCGTGACTTCCTCGACAGCAAGAGACAGGCAGACGGTACGCTTACCGAGGAGGACAGCAAGACCTACGATGCAATGGAGGCGACCATCGTCAACCTCGGCAAGGAGATCCAGCGCATGGAGCGTCAGGCGGAGATCGAGGCAGACATGGCAAAGGCGACCTCTGCGCCCATTCTGACCACACCGACTGCCCAGAACAACGAGCCGGAGAAGACCGGCACGGCATCGGCGGAGTACGCTGCCGCATTCTGGAACAGCATCCGCAGCCGTAACTGGATCGACGTTCGCAACGACCTCCATGTCGGCACGGACACCGAGGGCGGCTATCTTGTGCCGGATGAGTTCGAGCGCAAGCTCATCGAGGCGCTGGAGGAGGAAAACATCTCCAGACAGATGGCGACCGTCATCAAGACCTCCAGCGGCGACCGCAAGATTCCGATCGTCACCTCGAAGGGTGATGCGGTCTGGATGGACGAGGAGGAGCAGTACACGCTCTCCGATGACACCTTCGGTCAGGCATCGCTCTCCGCATTCAAGCTCGGCACGGCGATCAAGATCTCCGAGGAGCTTCTCAACGACAGCGTGTTCGACCTGCCGTCCTATATCGCCCGTGAGTTTGCCCGTCGTATCGGCGCAAAGGAAGAGGAAGCCTTCTTCATCGGCAACGGCACGGGTAAGCCCACCGGCATCTTCAACGCCACCGGCGGCGCTTCTGACGGCGCAACGACCGCAGGCGCAAGCATCACCTTCGATGATGTCATGGAGCTGTTTTACTCGCTCCGCAGCCCC
>JAIKWY010000021.1 GCA_024684395.1 Oscillospiraceae bacterium | reverse complement strand
GGCGAAATAATCTTGGGCGGCGCTGACGATTTCGATGCCGCGAGACTTCTTCATGGAGCGGTCGATGAACAATCTGCTCCAGCTCATCTCCTTCATCTCAGCACCGCAGTTCTCGCATACCGGATGCTCTTCCTGATGCTTGACTTTCTCAATAGCCAGTGCTTCCATCCAGTCATCGTGAGTACGCTTTGTTCTGCGCTTATGCTCAGGGACTGTGACTGTTTCAGGCTTTGGCTGTACCTGAGGATTCTGCTCTTCCGGGAACAGAAAGAGCTGCAAGGAATCCATGATAACGGAGGATTGTTCAGTTTTGCGACCGAATATCTGCTTTTTCAGCCATGAAAGCTGATCCTGAGCAAATGCAAGTTCTTCTTCAAGTATGGCAACTCTTGATCGGAGCGCAGAAATTTCCTGTGCCATTGACAGATCATTTTTTACTGCATTCTGCTCAGACATACTGCTTCCTCCGTTCCTGAAACTATACATATATTATACCACAAAACAAGTGAAAAAGCAAGGAAAATAGGAAAATCCTCCTTGCTTTCCGTTCAATAGATCATCCCTGTTTTACCGTCTTTGATCGCCTTCGGCTGATCGATCTTCAAACCTTCAAGCAGCCATCTTGTCTGCTGCGGAGTGAGCAGTCTGGCCTCAATTTCATTGCGGGGCCATTGGAACTGTCCGTTGTCGAGCCTCTTGTACAGAAGAAGGAAACCGTCTCCCTCCCAAAGAAGACCTTTGATACGGTCACGGCGTCTGCCGCAGAACAGGAAGAGTGCGCTGCTGAACGGATCGAGCCGGAGCTGTCCCTGTATTATCATTGCAAGTCCGTCTATGGAACGGCGAAGGTCAGTGTAGCCTGTGACGAGGAAGACCTGCTGATTTGAAGAAATATCGTTCAGCATAGGGCTTTCACCAGAGCAAGGAGTGTCTCAGGATCAATGTCTGACGGCAGCGAGATCTGAAGATTGTTCTTCCCGATGCGGATCTCTGACTGACATTGCTGCTGCGGAACGTTGAGAGGAACGATGGCCGGAGCTTCAACGAACTGTTCACGGATCTTTTTCAGCCGGCAGTAGTAAGTGTTCGGCTTGATGCCGTTTTCTTCACACCACTGCTTTATGGTCAGGCCGCTTGCCTGCTGTGCTTTGATAAGTTCCGACCATTCCTGCAAGCGTACTTCCTGTCTGATCGTTGCGATCTCTGTTGTTTTATTCTGCATAATGCTACCTCCCGTGTCCAACGGACTCAAATTTACTACATGAAGCTTTTTGGAGTTTTTTTGGAATGTCCAATTTACTCCGTCAAGTTTCTTGTAGTTTATTATACATCATTGGACAGCGGGAGGGAAGACGCGGAATATTTTACTCTTACTTTTCGTCTAATAGGAGAAGGTTCTATCGGTGGTTCTAAAACAGTGTTCTTATCTGCTTCTTGATAAATCATAAATACCCTAAGTATTTCATCAGGCTTAGGTTCAATAGAAAGCTCAAAATCACGCTCGTACTCCTCGCAAATGAAGCTAATAGCATTATACTCGTTTTTGCAAAGAATTGGATACCAGTAGACGATGAATTCATTGTACTCTCTGGGCATAAGTCCGAACATAGCCAACTTTTCTCTTAAGAAATCAACCAGCTCATCACGATGTACTACATATCCTTGCTTTATTTCATAATGCGTGTTACCAGTAGCCTCGGAAACAGCATTTAATGGATACAGGCGAGATCAAGCAGTCATATTTCGATATATAGTAACATAAGATAAGGACTATGTCCTCTGTAAATGTGTACAGAAGGCATAGTCCTGTCTTTCTGCATAGCGTATCGTCTGATAAGAATTGCGCTCATATAGAAGTTTTCCAAACTACTATATTCAATTTCTTTACAGCAGGCTATAAAAAAGCAGGTGCTTTCACAGTAGAAAGCATCTGCTTTTTGTCATGTTATGGACTCCAGCGGTATCTGCTCAGACTCCCACGAACTGTCAGCGTGTATGGTTATCAGCTCCGCACCACGCTGTTTTGTTTCCTTTTCAATGCCCGGCATTGCAAGATAATCAATGCTCATGCCGTAGGTCAGGCGAATACCCTTGTATTCGATTGACGCATTGTTGTAGTGGTCGTGGCCGCAGAAGAATCCCGATGTGCTGCCAAGCTCAAGTGCGGTATCGAACATTTTGCTGGGATAGTCCGAACAGCACACAAGATCGTTGGTGATACCGCCGTGGTCACCGGGATTCTCACCGTAGAAGTATGTAACCTCGTCGCTGCCGTCCAGATATAGCTCTGTTGCGGTCTTGTACTCCTGCAATGGGATATGGAAGAACACCATTGAATTTACCGTGTGGCCTGCCTCGGCATTCATTCTACTGACCTCATCGGCATACCAGTCCACCTGATCGTCGTGGATATAATCATAAACGTTGATGCCCTCGCCCGTGTAGGCGTTTGAGTCGATCATGAAAAGTCCTGTGTTCAGAGTGCCGTCAGCATTTCTTATCTCGATAAGCTGATTGTTCCTGCCCATAACATCGGGCTGGGTGTAGGGGTAAAGCAGATTGCCCGAAGTCTTGAAAGACAGCGACTTGTATACCTCATTCAGCTCCTGCTTGTTTGCAGATGCAAGCGACTCGGTATCGTGGTTGCCGTAGGTGAAAGCCCAGGGAATGCCAGTATTGCGCATAAATTCCGCAAGTCTAATGACACACTCGCTTTCCGTTACTCTGAGGTTCAGATCGGCATTATGGCGTGCAACGAAATAACTGCCTGAATAGCAGACAAAGACCTGAGATTTGCTCATACAAGCATTTCTCAGGTCTTTTCTTTTCAGGTGGTTATAGTTTTCCGCTCCGCAGGCTTGAAAGGTGCTGAGGGGCATTTCCGTTCGTCTGAGAACATAACAAAAAGCTCTACATTTGCAAAGGGGGCATTGCTGTTTCAGGATCGGAATGGCGGCATCGAGCATTGTGCAGGATATCGCTTCCAGAAATAACCAAAGCTGTAAAAGATTGCTATAGCACCTCTGCAGAACCCCGATGCATAGGCGTTCTTTTTGCGGGCAGACTATTGATAGTCTCGTTCACAATTTGTTAAATAAACAAATTATTATGCCGCCTATTGACATTCACCACTAAATGTGGTATACTATGATTACATTGAATACTACAGTTTTGAAGGCGTATATCATGAAATGTAATGTGATCGGCGGCGAAATGACGCATGAGGAGATGGAGGCTTATGTGGACATGCTCCGCAAGAAGTATCCTGAGCGCATTTTCACTGAGGTGACTTTCAAGATCGACGGTGACTATGTGGACATCGACTATAAGTATGATACGGTTCCGTTCAACCGCATCCGCCGCATTACCGGCTATCTGGTAGGTACACTTGACCGCTTCAATGATGCGAAGCGTGCAGAGGAGAGCCAGAGAGTCAAGCATACTGTCTGAAAGACGAAACCGGACTGCTGCGGCAGTCCGGTTTTTATGGAGGAAAGCGATGAAGCTCACGAAAAAAGATCTCCTGACACTGCTGGCCGTGACCGTTGCGGCCTTTGTGATGGCACTCAATACCAAGACCTTCGTCAACACCGGCGGGCTGTATCCGGGCGGCGTGACCGGGCTGACCATCCTCATCCAGCGTGCAGCGGACATGATGCTGCATGTATCGCTTCCGTTCACGGCGGTCAATCTCCTGCTGAATGCGGTTCCGGTATACATCGGGTTCCGTTTCATCGGCAGGAAATTCACGCTCTTTTCCTGCGTGATGATCGTGCTCAATTCCGTCTTCACCGATCTGATCCCGGACATGTTCCTCACACAGGATGTGCTGCTCATCAGCATATTCGGCGGCATCATCAACGGGCTTGCCATTGCACTCTGTCTGAATGCCGGAGCGACATCGGGCGGAACGGATTTCATCTCGATCTTCCTGTCAGAGCGGCGTGGCATCGACTCATTCAACATCATTCTTGGCTATAATGCGGTGATCCTCTGCATTGCAGGCCTGGTGTTCGGCTGGGACAAGGCGCTGTATTCGATCCTGTTCCAATATACCTGCACGGCCGTTCTGCGCAGTCTCTACAAGAAATTCCAGCAAAGCACGCTGTTCATCGTCACGACGCATCCTACGGAGGTCTGCAGCGTGATCTACAGCCTGACACAGCATGGAGCCACGATCCTGGAAGGGGAGGGCTCCTATGAGCACTGTGAGCGGAATGTTGTCTATTCGGTAGTCTCCGCCGCACAGTCGAAGAAGGTCATCCGAGCCGTGAAGCAGACTGATCCCGAGGCCTTCATCAACGAGGTCAAGACGGAGAAGCTCACAGGCAGATTTTACCAGCCGAAGGAAGATTGAGATCGGTCTGTCAAAAAAGTCTCAATCATAGCGTGAAGCGAAGATGTTTTTTGATCAAACTTTTTTTCTCCAAAAAAGTTTGCAGGGATCCAAGGGGCAGCGCTCCTTGGATCCCTGCATCATTTTTGACATATTCCTATTTTCTGTCCACGATCACTTCACAGGAACCATTGCCCATTGCACCGATCGTTACGGTGTAGCCTGTGTCGATCGTCTATTCTGTAATCACAAACGCCTCGCAGTCCTCCTTCGGGCGGCTGGCTCTATCGGTATTTACGATCCAATCCATGTGTAAATGCTCCTTCTCAATACTTCGGCTTATAAACCCGGTTATCCAGTCCGAACACCTTCTTGTCGGATATCTCGCCCTCTGCCAGACTCTCGTACTGCTCCTCGAACATATACATCTTGGCATCGAGGTTGTCGATGTAATGCAGGGCTAGTGCCTCCGGGATTGCCGGACAAGCGACCGCGCCCCATTCCTGCGTGCCATGATGCGACAGGATCATGTGGATCAGCATCTGGACTTTCTCCTTGTTGTAGTCGTGCCCGACCGTGAAGCCCTTGATCAGCGACGCGCCCATGTACAGATGACCGAATAGCACGCCGCGGGATGTGAAGGTTGCATCACCGGATTCGGAAGTGTCGTACTCCCATATCTTTGCGATATCATGAATCGCGGCTCCGCACATGAGAAGTTCTCTATCCAGCGCCGTATATACGTTGCAAATTGCATCCGCCGCCTTGACCATGCGGTAGGAGTGGTAAAGCAACCCACCGCGCAGATTGTGGTGCATGGAGACCGCTGCCGAAGATGTCATGTAGGCATCCTTATATTTGGTCAGGATGCGGATGGCGAGTTCGGAGATGGGGCAGGCATCAGACCCGGCTACTGATGTGAGCATAGCGATAATCTCATCATACATGACATCCAGATCCACCGGAGGCAGTTTTACAAAATCTGCTACGGAGAGTGTGGTATCAGCCGTAGGTGCAAGGTTCGACACCTTGTAGCTCTTGTTCCCTTGATACTCCGAAACCGCAAGATCGGCATCAACGACTGTGTTGGGAACGATCATCCGTGCCTCCAGATCTGCGATGGATGTGGCGAACATGAGCGCCGTCACATCGGAAAAGCCGTCCTTCAGCGTGACCTTCACAAATGCCTTACCGTTCCGGTCGGTGTTCTCCTCGATGGCTGAGAGCAGCAGAGGGCGGGAGAGATTCGAGCCGATCTCGGCATCTGTGAGCTTGGGGTAATTTGTAAGCATTTTCATTTCTCCTATTCTATATAATCCACCAGCGCACTGCTGATGTTTAGTATCAATTCTCCTGGTTACCACACAACATTAAACGAAGCATTCGGTTCTAGCGTGCCATAGTCTACTAATATAGATATATTATAATTTCTATCATCTTCCGGGTCTTTGGCAGCGTCTATTCCAATTGTGTATTCTACATACTCATCATAAATAGCAATCCCATGAATATGCCAGTTTTCCTTCAAATAAGCCAGATCAAAATCATCCTTTAAACAGTCATCACAAGTCCCATTAAGAAACTCAACAATTTCTTTATATATTTCGTCATAGCATATCAGCTTTAAAAAGCTGGATATTGAGATTTACACCGATGAAAAATCGCCGGAAACGGAAGAACGTGTGGAAGAAATCCTGCATCAGCACAACATTTATTTTACCAAAACAGAGCTGTGGATCGAAAGTGAACGGCTCTACGAGGTTCTTTATGAAACGGAGGTATGATCATGGCACTTCAGAAAAACAAGGTCAAGTATGGTCTGAACAAGGTGCATT
>JAIKWY010000130.1 GCA_024684395.1 Oscillospiraceae bacterium | reverse complement strand
CCTTTTGCAGGGATTTCAGGAACATCATCTGTATCAGCAGGGAATACAGGCTTTTCGATTGGCTGAGCTGTCCCGTGATACTGGTGTCTGCATAGATGCCGAGTGCGTACCGTACCATCCGGATCAGCAAGGTGTCGGAATAGGGGGTGCAGATTTCGAGCTGCACCGGGTGCTGCTGGTAGGAGAACAGATTGAGAACGCCGATATAGAGCCCGGTCGAGATGGTATAGCTTGTCACTGCTTTCGGCTTCTGGGCGGAATCCTGTTCTGACGCTATCACTTGTTTGTCGATTCTTGCGACAAGCGGCCTTTTCTCTTCGGATGCTTCGGATTCCTCACGCTTTCGCCGGAACAATTCATAATTGGGAAACGCAGAGAGTTCATATCTGGCGATATTTACGGGAAGCTGCGAGCCCTGATGCAGTTTTTCGCAAAGTATGTCGAGATGCTTTTCCGTATCAAGCCCTGCTTCTTTGGAGTGCTTTTCCAGAAGCGCCCGCGAATGCTCGAATTTGTAAAACTGCGTGTTGATCTCGGTGACAAGTTTGAGTGTATCTGCCATTTCTTTGCCTCTTATTTTTTTTTGAAAAAAGGTTTCTTGCCTGCTTAAGTAGTTTATTGATCTCGTCATCTGTGTCTACCACGGTACGAATGTATTCCTTGACAGTTCCGGAGATGTATTCATCGAACAACTCCTTCATGTGTTCAGTTTCGATTGGCTTTCCCTTTGGTACTATATCCCGGATTTTCAGGAAGAAGGCATGTCCGAGCTGGTAGGTGCTGCCGAGATTAAGCGAGTTCTCGGGCTTCTTTTTGCTGGTGAAAGTGCCGCACAGATAGTCGTTCAGGCGCCTGCAGCTTTCCACAAATGCTTCAACCTCTCCCAGATCATTTTTCAGCAGCACATTGATAATGATATTGTAATCGCACGACAGTTCCTTCCAGCGGAATCTGCGGCGGAGTGCGAGATCAAAGGAATCGATGCTCCTGTCCACATCGTTCATCATGCCGATGAAATGGATGTTGAACGGGATGCCGAACACCGGCTGACCGTTGACCAGCTTATAGATGTTCTTGTCGTTTGCTTCCTGCGCGATCACAATGGAGAGGGGCGTGGAGACGAGGCTTGTGTCCGTTTTTTGATATGTTCCGGAAAAAACATAATCACGGTATTCGAGCAGTGTGAATGTCTCGCCGAAGATCGACGACAGGTTGCCGCGGTTGATTTCATCCACAATAAAGAAATAATGCGGCCAATCTGCATAGGTGGAAGGATCCTCGGGATCGAGCATATTCTGCTCCTTCTCGCTGAGCGTCTTATAAAACGCCTCGTTTGCTTTTCTGACCTCGATGCAGAAGTCCTTGAACTGGCCGTTCACGACTGCAAGCTGCAGGTTTCCGTTTTGGTCGATGCCCACCGGCTTGATGCCCTCGATGAAGTCCTGGTAGGTGTAGGAGGGGTGGAACTGGATGTACTTCGGCTCCACTGCACAATCCTTCGGGTATTCATTGACCTGGAGATATTTCTCAATGTCATGACGAACCGTGAAGGTTTTGCCGGTGCCGGGAGCACCGTGAAGGATCAGGTTGATGCCCGTAAAACCATTGACGTTCAGGACGCTGCTGCGGAAATCCTGAAGCCACCAGAGGAATTTGTTAAGTTTAAAAATATCTTTGATGTCGTCAGATGTCACACCAAGAACATCTTTGGCTTTCTTTAATACTTCTATGCTTCTAACCCAATATTCTGAGGATTCTGTTTCAACACCGAATGCTTCCATCAGCGCTTCGATTGCCTTATCCTGAAGAATCCATACATATTGCATACTCTTTGGACTATTCCGGTGTTCATAGATGTCGTCCAGGAGTTTCATCATACGGATGTACAGCGCATCTGATGTGTCCTTTTGGTCAAGCTTATTTATCAATTTATCTTTATCTTGCTCATCTGTGTATGGCTGTGGCCCCTGGGATTTGGCACTGCAAAAGTATGTTGCTTTATACATCAGAAAATGATAGAGCGTTTCGCCGCCGTTTACACTGCTTTCGCCCACTCTCCAGCATTGAAATACTTTCGTTTTATCTGAGCCATTGATGACATCCTGGTATTCCTTCCAGCTATTCATCACCGCATTGAACTGGTCTTCATCATACACATCATGATTGTATTGTTGATACAGCTTCCTTAAACGCTCCTGGTTTTCCATAGAATCCTCCTGCTTTTTATTCGCATTTCTTGTACTGCATTCCGATCTGACAGCAAAGCTGGCACGCTTTGCGTGTTATGTCACCTTATAGTATAGCATACAATCGGACGGATTGCAAGCGTGAGTGTGAAGTTTTTCCCGGATGGGAATACCGGGACAGAATTGTCCGTTCAGAATGATTGACAGGTTTCCCATGAAATGGTATAATAAGGATAATTACCGACATGATCGGTACCCGGAAGGAGTGGTACGATGCAGTTTGAGAGAAAAACAAAGGAGAACTGTCCTGTTCTTGCTATATGTTATGATTTTGACAAGACCCTTTCGCCCGATGATATGCAGGCGCAGGGATATATCCAGAAGGTCTATGACGGCGATGTCCGGTCGTTCTGGGAGGACACGGACCGGCTGGCGCACGACGGGGATATGGACTCGAATCTTGCCTACATGTATAAAATGAAGCTCGAGGCTGAGGGCAGGGAGATTTTCAGCCGCGAAAAGCTGATGGAGTACGGCTCCAAGGTCGCGCTCTTCCCGGGCGTGGAGACATGGTTCGGGCGGATCCGGCAGTATGGTGCGCAGCATGGCGTCATCGTCGAGCACTACATCATCTCCTCCGGCCTGAAGGAGATGATCGAGGGCACCTCGGTCGCAAAGGCCGGCGCGTTTGAGCGCATCTATGCAAGCTCCTTCTATTACAATGACCGCGGTGTTGCCGTGTGGCCGGCGCAGGTCGTGAATTACACCAACAAGACACAGTTCCTGTTCCGGATCGAAAAGGGCGTGCTGGATGTGAACGATCCGGGCGTGAATGAGTATTTCGCGCCCGAGGATCTCCGGATTCCGTTCCGGAATATCGTGTACATCGGCGACAGCGATACGGATATTCCCTGCATGAAGCTGGTGAACACCTACGGCGGGCACTCCATCGGCATCTACAACCACGAGACGGCGGACAAGTCCAAGGTCTACAAGATGCTCCGGGACAACCGGATCCGCTACTTTGCCCCGGCCGATTATTCCGAGGGTGCTGAAATTGATGTGCTGCTGAAAGCCATCATCGACCGGACGGCGGCCAATGAGCGGCTTGAAAGCATCCATTACGAATGCAAGAAAGACCATGCGGAAAACGGCATGGATTGACAGGAGGGCTGGAGATGTACTTTTCCAAAAGCAAATACACGGATTTCTGTCAGTGCCCCATGCTGATGTGGCTCAGGCAGCACAAGCCCGGGGTGGGCACCGCGAATGCCTCTGCCGAGGCAAGAGCCAGGATAGGCAGCGAGGTCGGCGACCTTGCGATGGGGTATTTCGGCGACTATGTAGAAGTGACGAGCTGCAGGGACGGCAAGCTTGACATTCCCGGCATGATCGAACGCACCAGGGAGGAGATCGCCGGAAATGCCCCTGTGATCTGCGAGGCATCGTTCTGTCACGAAGGGCTGTTCTGCGCGGTGGATCTGCTGTGCCGGGAGGCCGGTGGCTGGAGCATCTACGAGGTGAAAAGCTCCACGCATGACAATGCGCTGTATCTGTCCGATATTGCGTATCAGAAATACGTGCTGGAGCAATGCGGGCTCCGCGTTACGGGAACGTATCTGATGTACATCGACAATACCTATATTTTTGACGGCACGCTGGATCTCCGCAAGCTGTTCAGGGTGATTGACGTCGCAGAGCAGGTCGCTGAAAAGCTGCCTGAGGTTGCGCAGAATCTGACGATTGCTGGAAAGCTTCTCGCCGATGCAGACGAGCCGGATATCCGTGTGGATGCGCAGTGCGGAAAGCCCCACGAATGCGAATACTGGGATTACTGCACCAGACATCTCCCGCAGCCGAATGTATTTGATCTGTACAATCTCTGGTTCTCCAAGATGCTCGCGCTGTATCATAAGGGCATTTATACATTCGAGGCGCTTACAACCGAAAAATCGGTGCAGAACGTGATCCGCACCATGCAGATTGACCACGCACTGCATGAGCAGGAGCCGCATTTCGAGCCGGAAAAGCTGCGCGAATTTCTGGACACGCTGACCTATCCGCTGTATTTTCTCGACTTCGAGAGCGTGCAGCCGGCAGTCCCGAAATATGTCGGAACGAAGCCCTACGCGCAGATCCCCTTCCAGTACTCGCTGCATATTCTGGAGCACGAGGGCGGTGAGCTGCTGCACAAGGAGTTCCTTGCCGAGGCCGGGACAGATCCGCTCCGGCCGATCGCCGAGGCACTGTGCAGGGACATCCCGAAGGACGTGACGGTGCTTGCGTACAACAAGGGCTTTGAGTGCGGAAGGCTGCGTGAGCTTGCGGGCTATTTCCCGGATCTTGCGGAGCATCTGCTGAATATCAGTGAGAACGTCAGGGATCTTGTGGTGCCGTTCCGGAACGGATGGTACTACAACAAGCGCATGGGCGGCAGCTTTTCGATCAAGAGCGTCCTGCCGGCGATATTCCCCGATGATCCGAGTCTGGACTATCACAATCTTGAGGGCATCCATAACGGCGGCGAGGCAATGAACGCCTTCCCGGCGATGGAGCAGATGTCCCCGGAGGAGCTTGCGGAGACAAGGAAGAATCTCCTGAAATACTGCGAGCTGGATACGTATGCAATGGTCAAGGTGTGGGAGGCATTGAAGGCCGCGGCCGGATATGAAACGGCCTGAGCCTGTCAGAGACGATGCATGTAATCATTATGGCGAAAAGCCTGAAAAAGGAGCTGTTCTGTATGAATCCGATATTTCGTATGCTCTGCGCATCCGTTACGGCAGCGGCTGTACTGGTGACAGCGGTGCCGGTTGCACCGGTGCTTGCTCTGGAAGCGCCGACCGAAGCAGCCGTGCAGTCCGACACCATGCAATCTGCCCTGCCGGAGCCCTCTGTGGCAGGAGCAGTTCTCGCAGCCGATGACGGCATCGTTACGGGAACATGGGGCAATGAGATCACATGGACGCTGCATACCGATACCGGGGCGCTGGTACTCAGCGGCACCGGGAAGATGGTGAGCATGAATGACAACCCGTTTGACGCCTATCAGGACAGCATCACCTCTGTGGTGATCGGGGAGGGCATCACCTCCGTCTGTGCGTATGCATTTCAGCGCTATAAAGCCCTCACAAGCGTCAGTCTCCCATCCACACTGACAGAGATCGGAAATGAGGCTTTTTCCGGCTGCGGCATAACCGCGCTGGATCTGCCGGATTCGCTTGCCATGATGAAATTCGGAGCGTTTCAGGGCTGCCAGGATCTTGCCGAGGTGCATCTGCCAGCCAGTCTGACGGAGATCCCGGACGACGCGTTCTACGGCTGTAAAAGCCTTTCCTCCATTGTGATTCCGGATACGGTAACACGAATCGGTGATACGGCATTCGGATACACCGGCCTGACCGCTGTCAGCATTCCCGACTCTGTCAAATCCATTGACGAGCAGGCATTTATCGGATGTCCGGAGCTGCGCAGTGCCGAGCTCGGGGAGGGTGTGCAGTCTCTCGGCGCCAGAGCCTTCCAGGAGACGGCCCTGGAATCCGTCACTTTGCCTTCTACGCTGACGGAGGTCGGTGAACGTGCATTCTGGGGAACGCCGTATCTTGAAGCAATCACAAACAGCGCCTCCGCCGGTCTGATCATTCTGGAAAACGGCATCCTGTATGAATATGTGGGCGACGCCGAGGAGGTCGTCATTCCCGACGGTGTGGCTGTCATCGCTGTCGGTGTATTCCGTGGAAGCGCGATCAAAGCCGTTACACTGCCGGATTCACTGACCGTCATTGACAAAGAGGCATTCAAGGACTGTACGGCACTTGAAACTGTCTCGAATCTGGACGGTGTCAGAGAGGTCGGCGTCAGCGCATTTCTCAATACACCGTTTATCGACCGCTATCCGGAGGATATGATCATCTTCGGCGAGGTACTCTACCTGTACAAGGGACAGGATACGGATGTCACAATCCCGGATGGCGTTGTGACGATCGCACCGGAGGCATTTGCGTTCCGGTTCAATCTTGAGCATGTGACGCTCCCCTCGACGCTGACGTCGATCGGAGAACTCGCATTCCTGGGCTGCAATGCGCTCACTGGGCTCTATGTTCCGGAGCAGGTGACGGAGTTCGGCAGCAGAGCTATCGGGTATTACTGTGCTAACGGTATTTCCGGTACTTACTATAAGCTGGATGCAATGGTGTTGTACGGCATGGAGGGCTCCGCAGTCCAGCGCTATGCCGAAGAGAATTCCGTCAGCTTTGCACCGCTGCCCGTGACCTCTGCTGACCACAGCTGCGGCGAGAACGTGACATGGGCGTTTGACGATGCCACGGGAAAGCTGACAATCTCCGGTACCGGCGATATGAGCGATTTTATATCCGGAGACACCCTGTATCTGTCGGACGATGCGGTGAAATCCCCCTTTTATCGCTATCGCAGCAGAATCACCTCCGTCGAGATTGAGGAAGGTATAACCTCGGTAGGCGATTTCGCATTTGAAAAATGCAGCCGTATTGTTTCTGTTTCATTGCCCTCCACACTGACGAGGATCGGCTCTCACGCTTTCCGGTATTGCGGCAGCCTGAATGAGCTGGGGCTGCCGGACGGTCTGGAGAATATCTATCCGAACGCCTTTGAAGGCTGCGGCATGCAGCACCTGACACTCCCGGTGTCGCTCCTTTACACTGGCGAAAATGCCTTTGCCAACTGTACTGCCCTGACGGATGTCACTGTTCCGGCCGGGTGCC
>JAIKWY010000106.1 GCA_024684395.1 Oscillospiraceae bacterium | reverse complement strand
AAATACAAACAAAGTCCAGACATGTGATGCGGGCAGCGAAATTCAAGTTGCTCTGCGCAAGCTGGAAGCGATGATCCTTATCCAAGATAAACCAAACTGCCTCCCGCCCGGGAGGCAGCCATGTTCTGCTCTTTCAGCCAGATGGCGGTCGCTATGCCTGCACTTGTATTTTTATGAAATGCCTGTAAAGGTATTGGGCATCTCTAAAAACCTCTCGTTTTGCTTTTCTTCGAAAAGCAAAACGGCTTAGGTGTGGGGCTCCGCCCCACACCCCGCCTCTAAAAACTTAGTTTTTAGAGGTACCCTATTGACTTTTTATGAGAAAAGCAGTATAATAAATTTTGTAAAAAAACAGGGGAGCCTATTTTGGTGGGCTGAGAGGAAGTCATCCAACTTCGACCCTTTTACCTGATGCGGATAATGCCGCCGTAGGAAGTCATGATGGATTTTTTACAGGAGGTACCGCAGAGGTATCTCCTTTTTGCACCAAAACCATATATCCAGAATGTCTCTCAGGAGGGATCCATATGCTTGGAACAATGCTTGAAAATGTCAGAAACACTTGTCCATTGGTACATAATATCACCAATTATGTGACCGTCAATGACTGTGCCAATATTCTTCTAGCCTGCGGCGGCTCTCCGATCATGGCAGATGATCAGGCGGAAGCTGCGGAGATCACGAGTATCTGCGGTGGTCTGAATATCAACATCGGCACGCTGAACAGCCAGACCATTCCGTCCATGTTTCTTGCCGGAAAACAGGCAAATGCGCTGCACCATCCCGTTGTACTGGATCCTGTGGGTGCGGGTGCATCGAAGCTCAGAACGGAAACGGCATGGAAGCTGCTCGAAGAAATACGTTTTGCATGTATCCGCGGCAATATCTCGGAGATCAAGACGCTTGCCTCCGGCAGCGGGACGACCAAGGGCGTAGATGCCGATGCAGCAGACAAGGTGACGGAAGAGAACCTGGATGATGTTGTTGCATTTGTGAAGGAATTTGCCGGAAAGACAGGCGCTGTCATTGCGATCACCGGCGCGATCGACATTGTCGCAGACAGCGAAAAGGCGTACTGCATCCGTAACGGACATCCGATGATGTCCCGCATCACGGGAACGGGCTGCCAGCTCTCTGCTATGACTGCGGCATTTCTGACGGCGAATCCGACCCAGCCCCTTGAAGCTGCTGCGGCAGCCGTTTGTGCGATGGGCTATGCCGGCGAGATCGCACATGCAAGACTGTCTGAACTGGACGGAAACGCTTCCTATCGGAATTACATCATTGATGCGATCTGTAACATGACACCGGAGCAGCTCGAGAAAGGTGCGAAATATGAAGTGCGATAAGAAAATGATGCAGCTCTATGCTGTAACGGACAGAGCATGGCTGCATGGAAAGACGCTGTATGAGCAGGTGGAAGCTGCCCTGAAGGGCGGCGTTACCTGTGTGCAGCTCCGTGAAAAAGAGCTCGATGATGACACATTTCTCGCCGAGGCAGTCTCGATCGCTGCATTGTGCAGACAGTACGGCGTGCCGTTCTTTATCAATGATAATGTGGAGATCGCCGTCAAGTGCCATGCAGACGGGATCCATGTGGGGCAGGAGGATATGGCAGCTTCGCAGGTGCGTGAGCGTGTGGGCGATGACATGATGATCGGCGTATCCGTCCATACGGTACAGGAAGCGCTCGATGCTGTCAAAGCAGGTGCTGACTGTCTCGGTGTCGGCGCCATGTTCTCGACCTCGACCAAAGCGGATGCGGATGTCCTGCCCATGAGCGTTCTGAAGGATATCTGTGATGCCGTTGACATTCCGGTCGTTGCGATCGGCGGCATCGGAAAGCACAATATCGGTCAGCTTGCCGGTACCGGTGTGGACGGTGTTGCGCTGGTAAGTGCGATCTTCTCGGCGGACGACATCGAGAATGAATGCCGTGAGCTGCGCCGTTTATCGGAAGAAATGACGGGCATATGAAGATACGGTGTGCCATATTTGATTTTGATGGGACGCTGTTCGATTCCATGTATGTCTGGGATACAGCAGCCGAACGTTATCTTCGCTCACTCGGAAAGGATCCGGCACCGACCGTGCGGGAAGAAGTGAGGATCATGAGCCTGCATCAGGCGGCTGAATATCTCAAAGACGGCTATGCTCTGTCGCTTACGGCAGAGGAGATCGTTGCCGGAATCAACCGGGTCGTGGAGCAGGCTTATCTGCATGATGTGCAGCCGAAGGCGGGTGCAGCCGCATTTCTGGATGCGCTGAAAGACGGCGGGGCATCCCTGTGCATTGCGACCGCAACAGATCGTTATCTCATTGAAGCAGCGCTCAGACGTTGTCATATGGACAGCTATTTTGATGCCGTTTTCACTTGCAGTGAGGTCGGATCCGGCAAGGATGAACCTGTCATATACCGGGAAGCGATGGCGCATTTCCATGCAGACCGTGAACAGACGCTCATCTTTGAGGATGCGATCCATGCGGTACAGACGGCGAAAGCAGATCGGTTCCGTGTGGTCGCTGTATCTGATCCAAGTGAAACCAGGCAGGCAGAATTACGGCGTATTTCCGACTTTTATCTGGAAAGCTATGAAAACGCCGAAGATCTCCGGAAGTTTGCTTCGGCACTATGAGCCGACAGCTTCAAGCGGCGTATTGGGGACACCACCTTATGCCGCTCTATAAAACGATGCTGAAATCAGAAAGGAGCAATCATGATCATGAAAACAGCATTGACCATCGCAGGAAGTGACTGCAGCGGAGGTGCCGGGATTCAGGCTGATCTGAAGACAATGACGATGAATGGCGTTTATGCCATGAGTGCCGTCACTGCCCTGACAGCGCAGAATACGACCGGCGTCAGAGCGATTCTGGAATCGCCGCCGGAGTTCCTCCAGCAGCAAATCGATGCGGTATTTGAGGACATCTATCCGGATGCAGTCAAAGTCGGGATGGTATCCTCTGTCAGCCTGATCCGTGTGATCGCAGAACGGCTGCGTTTCTATGGGGCATCCAACATCGTTGTGGATCCCGTGATGGTCGCCACCAGCGGCGCAAAGCTCATCGACGACAGTGCCATTGAAGAGCTGAAAACCAGCCTGCTGCCGATCGCCAGTGTCATCACACCAAATATCCCGGAGGCAGAGGTGCTGTCCGGCATGACGATCCAAGGTGAAGAGGACATGGCAGCCGCAGCAAAGGTCATTTACGAGAGCTTTGGCTGTGCGGTATTGTGCAAGGGCGGGCATAGCATCAGTGATGCCAACGATCTTCTGTTCAATGCCGACGGCTGTCAGTGGTTCAGGGGCAAGCGGATCGACAATCCCAATACACACGGGACCGGCTGCACGCTTTCGAGCGCCATAGCAGCCAATCTTGCCAAGGGCGAACCGCTGGACAAAGCCGTGCAGTATGCGAAAGAATACATTTCCGGCGCACTTGCTGCACAGCTTGATCTCGGAAAGGGCAGCGGCCCTATGGATCATGCATTCAGGATCAATTCGGATCACATGGAGGTAAAGTAACAATGTCAGTCAATATGGTAGAAAACAGTCGGCAGAAATTTGATGGTTATGCAGAGCAGTATGATTCATGGTTTATGGAGAATGCCAATCTGTTTGAGAGCGAGCTGCGTTTGTTCAAGAAGACTTTAGGCGATATTTCGGGAAAGAAGCTGCTGTCAGTCGGCTGCGGCAGCGGCTTGTTCGAGAGTTATATCGACTGCTCGCAGGTAGAGGGCATCGAGCCTTCCCGTGATATGGGCGAGATCGCCAAAAAGCGTGGTGTCAACGTGATCTGCTTCGGTCTGATCGAGGATGTGGATCTGCCTGAAAAATCTTATGATGTGATCTATTTCAACGGCAGCTCGAGCTATATGGAAGATCTCGTGCCGGTCTATCAGAAAAGCATTGCTGCTCTGAAAGAGGGCGGAAAGCTGATCTTGCTCGATGTGCCGAAGGAGAGCGCATTCGGCTTTATGTATCTCCTTGGGAAGAGCCTCGGCACCTATGATCATGCATATCTGGAAGGGACGATGCCGGCACTTCCCTATCCGCTTGCACTGGCTTCGTCCGGCGTATGGCATTCGACTGAGGAGAAGATCGAAGTGCTGAAAAAGCTCGGCATCACGAAGTTCAGCTTCTATCAGACGCTGCTCAAAAACCCGATGTATACCAACGAAGAGCCGGAGGAAGTGTCGGAGGGATACAAGAGCGGCGGCTATGTTGCGATCGTTGCGGAGCTGTAAGAGGGCAGGTATGTTGAAGGTATCCGAAGCACTGTTTGAAAGTGTCAGAGATCTGTGGGACGAAACGTCCAGGAATCCGTTTATCACAGCGATGGCTGACGGAACATTGGATCGAAAGCTGTTCAAAGCGTATATGCTCCAGGATTATTATTATCTCATAGATTATACTGCAATACTCATACAAATGCAGGAGCAGGCTGCTCATACGGACACCGCTGCATTTCTCGAAAAGTCTGTACAGGCAACACGCAATGAAACGGAGAGCGTTCATGTGCCGAACATGATGCAGCTCGGCATCACGTCTGAGGAGATCCGTGCAGGGCAAAAAGCATCTGCGTGCGCAGACTATCTGCAATATCTGAAAGAGACTGCGCAGAAAGGGACGATCTATGGCTTGACGGCTCTGCTGCAATGCTCCTGGTGCTATGCCTATCTTGCACAGACCGTAGCAAAGCGGTATGGAGACAGTCTGGAGCATTCCCCCTATGCCGGGTGGTTCAGTGCGTATACGTCAGATGTGTATACCGAGGCAAACGCAGAATGGATCGCTGTGCTGGATCGTGAAACGCAGGGGATCAGCAGCGAGGAAACAGAACAATTATGCAGCATCTTTCAAAGATGTGCTCATTACGAAAACGGCTTCTGGAATTGTGTTCTGACAAGCGAATGATGATCTGTTTTTGTCAGCACTTTCGATCATGATCCAAACAAAACTGCCTCCCATACGGGAGGCAGTCGTGTTCTGCTCTTTCAGCCAGATGGCAATCGCTATACTGTTGGTCCTCTTGTGATTGCTGTTCCGTGAGCCCTGCGATACGATCCACACCCCCACAGAAACCAAGAAGAGCGGCGAAATTACGCCGCTCTTCTTTTGGATCTTTGGTTGATCAGTCTCCGGATACTGCGCCGATCAGTTGCAGGTGTAGTTGAAAACCTCACAGCCTACGCCGTTCTGCTCATAGTCAGCCCAAACCGCCTGGCTGCCTTCAAATGTGATAGAGCCGGAACCGTTGGTGTACTCAACCACGGACTGAGACATGGTGCCGTCCTCATTGTAGAAGAAGCTCTCACAGTCGCAATCCTCATAGTCCAGAACCAGCGTGTCGCCGACCTGGAAAACAGAGCCGCTCATGATCCACTTGGTTGTCTCAGAAGCGCTGGAGCCCCAGGAAACGGTCACGACTGCCTCGTTCTTGCCCTTGGCGACAACGTTCATCATGGCTCTGCCATTGCTGTAGTGACCGATGAAGTTCATGACCGGATTCTGACCATCGTCGCAGGTCTGTGCCTTTGCATTTTCGTACTCCTTGGCATCAAAGGTCGCCGGATCCGCATCCTGTACACGGTTGAAGGTGTAGGTGTGGCCATACATCGTGCCGGTGAAGGCATTCATGGATGCATCTGTGATTGTCATGACATTAGGATCCGCATATTCGCCCATGTAGAAGACGACACCGCTTCTGCTCTGCGTGTAGGTGAAGGCGATGCCGATGCCGGAAACTGTGTCAACACGACCGTTGGAATTGTCGCTGAACACGTAGTAGGTATCAAGGTCGCTGTCTTCTGTGTTGACTCTGTAAACGCCGGTTGTGAACCACTTGAAGTCGGCGTCACGGGACTCAGTTGCTTCTGTTTTGGTCTCCTTGGCAGCCTTCTTTGCAGCGGTCGTCTCTGCCTTGGGAGCCTCTGTTGCAGCCGCAGTGGGCGCTTCTGTAGCAGCCTCCGTAGAAACTGCCGCTGCTTCTGTAGATGCTTCCGTTGCTGCTGCTGCGGGCTTCTCTGCTGCGGTATCAGCATTTACGACCGGCATCGACAG
>JAIKWY010000094.1 GCA_024684395.1 Oscillospiraceae bacterium | reverse complement strand
TACTCTGCTAAAGTGCATTTTTCAGGACAGATCTCTCGACATCCTCCCCCGCAAGCGGGGGAGGATTTCAGGCGGGGCTGCGCCCCGCAGCCCCCTTTTTCTCTTCGCCTTTGGCGAAGAGAAGGGTAACCCTGCCCCGCTGGCATCTGCTTATGCCCCGTGCGGGCACGCACAAAAGAATCCCCCGGAGCTTGGCTTCGGGGGAGAGAGAGGTCTTATCAAGAGGCATTCCTCTGGTGGAGGAATGTTTTGAGCTGTTCGATGGGGATGGGCTTGGAGTATTTGTAGCCCTGGAGATAGCTGGCGTTCATCCGCTTGCAGGCGGTCTCGTCAGAATCGTTCTCGATGCCCTCGAACAGGATCTTGTAGTGCAGATGCGTGAACATATCCGCAAAGGTGTTGACCATGTAGCGGGATGCCTCGTTCCGGCTGTATTCAAGCAGGAGCGAGCGGTCAAACTTGATGATGTCGAACGGGATCTCCATGATCCGCTCGAAATTGGAGTACCCTGTCCCGAAATCGTCGAGGTAGAACTTGATGCCGAGCGCCTGGAGCTGGATGACCTTGTCCTTGGTGGTGTGGAAGTCCGCTTCGCTCTGGCTTTCGGTGATCTCGATGGCGATCTTGTCATAGGCGATCTGGTTGCGGGAGATGATCTGCTGCACGTCCTTGCAGAAGCTGTCATAACGCAGATCTACGGTCGAGAAATTGACCGAGATGCGCTTGATGTCATAGCCCTCCTCCATCAGCGTCCGCACAGCCCCGCAGGTCTTGTTCAGGATGATGAGCGAGATGGAATGGATGAGGTCACTCTTCTCTGCCAGCGGGATGAACAGATCCGGATAGACCATGCCGATCCGGTCAAGCCGCATACGCATGAGGGATTCTGCCGTGTCATAGGCGCCTGTCTCGATGTTGTAGACCGGCTGGCAGTACACGACGATGCGCTCGTCGTCAAGATCCTTCTTTTGGGCGATGTCTTCGAGCTCACTGAGGATGTAGCTGCTCTTGTAGAAGCGGTGGATGTCGTCTTCCTCGACCCGGTAGGTGGTATTGTTGGGCATGGTCTCCTCGATGAACTGGATCAGGCGCACATAGTCGGCGCTGTGTCCGATCTCGTGGGAGGTCTCAAGGATGACGATGCGGTAGTCGATGTTGAATTTCGCATAGCTGCCCATGAAGTCATCAAGCATCTTGTTGACGACCGGGTCATGGACGCCACGGGGCGGCCTGTCAAAGGTCAGAATCAGCCGGCCGTCCGGGAACTGGTACAGCACGCCGTTGTGGACATTCTGGCGGAAGAACTGGAAGTACTCCGCGCGCAGATCACGATTGTTCCGGAGCGATACTGCAAAATCATGGATATTGCAGCTCATCATCACGGTGCTGCGTCCCTTTTCGAGGCGCTCATCAAGTTCCTCATAGAAATACTGCTCCGAGACCGCGCCGGTGTTGATGTCATAGGGGTTGGAGTGGAACAGGAAGATCAGACCAAGGAGCGGAATGACTACTGCCACATCCGTGTAGGATGTCTGGCCTTTCGACCACTGGATGAGAAGCATGGCGATCGCGATGCAGTTCGAGCCGAGCAGCCCCCAGAAGATCGAGGGGATCACGCGGCTGCGGTGCTTGAAGATCGCATAGAAGATCGTGATATAGTACATCGCATAGAGGACCATAAAGGCGCTGAAGCCCATGTAGATCGTGTTGTCCTCGTCAATGTAGAAGCCGAAACGGAAGATCGTGCCGAGGGTCTCCACCACGAAGGCGATGGCGATGCCGGCATAGGAGCGCAGAGCGTAGGTCTTCTGGTAGGTCTCCTTGATCCAGAACGGTGTCTGGATGTAGCGGATGTAGAAGAACATGATCAGTGCCAGTCCGATGCTGCTGACATCCCGCAGCGCATAGATCAGGAGCGGTTCCGGATCCACGGAATCCATGATCCAGTTATTGACAAGGTTGGCTGACGTCGTGACGACTGTCAGCACCAGCATCTTCATCAGCAGGTGGAAGTTTTTCTTGCCGTGCGCGTAGGACTGCATCAGCAGCACGATCATCAGCACGGTCAGTGCCAGCACGATGATGTCGCCGATGCAGTTGTACAGATGCGGTGCAAACGGCAGAACTGCGTACTTCCGCAGGGTCAATATCATACGCCCCCCCCTTTCTTCATTCATCTGCCAGAGGAGCAGATCTCCTCTTTCTGCCTACCTCTCATTATAACATACAGGCTATCATTTGTCAAGGATACCAGAAACGATTGTGAATTTTGTTTACAGAATTTGTACATATATACAAAGAACCGAACAAAAATATTTAAATCTAAATTTGGCGATCATTGTCGATAAAATAGGGATGGGGCACTGAAAGCAGCCGGGGAAAGCGGTTTTGCAGGGGCTGCGCCCCTGCACCCGCTATCGTGTGACTACGGTTCAGAAGAATAACGAAATGTCCTGTTAGCCGCCGTATACCATCGTGCCGAAGTACTCCGGGCAGTGGAAGTTGGGGGATTCGAGGGCGATGGGCTTCCATGCGAGGAAGTGCTTGTTGGTGCACAGGTTGCCGCACTTGTAGAAATTGCCGTACAGCACGCCGGTGAACTCGTAATCCGGCAGGAAATAGCGGAAATAGTCGAGCGGGACGTCATAGAAGGCTTCCCAGCCGTCCGCTGTCCGGTCGGTGCGGATGTTGAAGTATTCCACGATGTTGCCACGCACGAGAGCAAAGCGGTCGGTCTTGGCGGGACCGTACTCCATGCAGACACAGCCGTTGGGGTTCATCTCGATGTTGAAATACTTGTCTGTCCCCTCCGGTCGGAAGAAAAATTCGAGGCAGCTGTCCTGATAGACAGGCGAGAGCGGCTCGGTGTTCTCCGCACGGATGTCAGATTCTACGGCGCTCAGATGGACATACAGGTGCTCGCTGTCATAGCAGAGCTGTGCAGCGCCACGGATGCCGAAATCATCCGTCCAGAGCACCTGATCGATCGGCACCGCCGGGATGCTGTCCCAGTCGGGCTCGCCGCTGACCTTCGTGATGACATAGTCGGCTTCCACGGGCTCCGGGGGTGCGGTCTCCTCCTGTGCTTCGGTGGGCGGGGCGGTCTCTGGCTCCTCCGCTTCCGTGGGAGGAGCGGTCTCCTCCTGGGCGGGCTCGGTCAGGGTCTCAGCCTGCGTGACAGCCTCGGTGGGATCCGGCTGCTCCGCCGAAACGGGCGCTTCATCGCAGCCTGTGGCACACAGCGCCGCAGCAAGAACGGTCAGACAGAGCAGAAGCTTACTGGTTCGGGTCATGGATCGAAATAACATAGGATTCTCCTTTTTGGGTTCATTTGACGGGAATTTGCATTCGGATGTGCAAAATAAGCCGGTTTTGGCGCTCTTACAAAGGCACTCATTCCATCAGCGTGACAACGTCATTCTCCACCGAAGCTGTGCCATGTTCCACGGCAAGTTGCAGTGCTTCGGCGGCTGCCTGTTCGATCAGCGGCGTCACACGCGCAAAGCCGAAGAGCTTGGCAGTCTCACGGACGAGATCGGACTGCGGGATGCTCACCTGCGCACGGATCACGCAGCACATCGCATAGCACAGCTCCTCTGTGCAGATGTCGTCGATCGCACGCTTTTCCCCGCCGTTCCGGAAGGTCTCATAGGCGGCAGGATCCTGCTCCTGCTTCCAGAGGAAGACATTGCCACGGGAAGTCGTTTTCTGCGGCTTCACCTTCTGCAATGCCGCTTCAAAGATCTGCTCGGTGCGGGCGCTGCTGCGGGTGATGCCCCATGCGGCAATGACACGCCGGAGCACGGTCTTGCGGCTGACGGGCGCTTCGGTGTCGATGACCTTGGCAATGGTGTCAGCGATCTTCCGGAGGGTGGCAGGCTGCTGGAATTCGTCAGAAGTGCCCATATCCGGCAGGATGCACGTTGTATAGGGCGATGCGAGCTCTGCCGGGATCGGGATGTGCTCCTTCTCGAAATTGGCAGCACTGTAGCTGACGGGCTTCACGGTCTCGGTCTGGACGGGATCGGGCGTTCCGGCGACGGCATCGGCGATCGCCTGCCGGATGCGCTCGATGACACGCTCCTTGTTGTCGAGCCAGTCGAGGATGTGGACGCTGCACAGCTTCCAGCCCAGTCCCCGCAGCACGGACGGCTGGGAGAGCAGGCGGTCACGGGCGGTCGAGGTATGCCAGTTGGTGCTGCTGTCGCAGAGGAGACCGAGGACGAAGCGCCCCGGATCATCCGGATGGACAACGGCAGCATCCACACGGAAGCCCGAACAGCCGATGCCGCACTTGACGGTATAGCCATATTTTGCCAGCTCGTCACGCACGAGCTCTGCAAAGGCATCGTTCTTGTAGACAGACGCATTGGCGCCCCTTGCGAGCACCTGTGTGCCACGGTCGGCAAATTCGAGGAAGGCACGCAGCTGCGCCACACCGTCAGAGCGGGTGCGGGTCAGGTCGATCTGATCCGGACGGATGACGGAGAAGACCTTCATCTCCTTGCGGGCACGGGACACGGCGACATTCAGACGCCGCCAGCCGCCGTCCTGGTTCACGGGTCCGAAGTTCATGGAGACCTTGCCCTCCTGGTCGGGACCATAGCCGATGGAGAACAGGATCACGTCACGCTCGTCGCCCTGGACGTTTTCGAGGTTCTTGATGATGATGGGCTCGTACATCTCATTCGCATAGGCTTCGAGCTGTGGGTCCTTCACATAGGCTTCGGTCAGGAGGTCATCGACCAGATTCTGCTGTACCACGCTGAATGTGACAACGCCGATGGAGTCCTTGCGCAGCGTTTCATCCGACAGGCGGCGCACGATCTCATTGACCACGGCTTCCGCTTCGGCACGGTTCTGGCGGGTCTTGCTCTTGTCATAGAAGCCCTCCACCTGCACACGGGTCACCTTGCGGATCTGGTCATCCGGGGACGGGAAGGTCAGGAGCTTGTTCTCGTAGAATTTCGCATTGCTGAAGGCGATCAGGCTCTCATGGCGTGAACGGTAATGCCACAGCAGATGCATGGAAGGCATCGACAGCGCCAGACAGTCATCGAGGACGCTTTCGAGGTCTTCCTTGTCATAGTTCTCCTCATCGGTATGCTGTGCCGTGAAGAAGGAGGTCGGCGGGAGCTGCTTCGGGTCGCCCACGACGATAACATTGTCGCCACGGGCAATGGCGCCAACGGCTTCGCTGGTCGGGAGCTGGGAGGCTTCGTCAAAGACCACGAGGTCGAAGTGCGGGAAGGACGGGTCGATGTACTGCGCCACGGAGATCGGGCTCATGAGCATACACGGGCAGATGCGGCGCAGGAGCGTGGGGATGCTGTCGAAGAGCTTGCGGATGGAGAGCATCCTGCCGCCGCTCTTGATGGCTCTTTGCAAAACGGAGATCTCGGAGGAGCCCTTCATCCCCTCGGAGGCTGCCGGGATCTTGGCGGACAGACGTGCGCAGAGCTCCTGCACGGTCAGCGCTTCAAACTTGCTGTTGAGCTCGGCGAACTGGGAGAGGGAGAACTCGAACTGTGTCCCCTGGAAGCCCGAAAGTGCGGGATATTTGTGCATCGCAGAGGCGATCGTCACCCTCGATGCCTCACAGCGATAGGCATCCGTGATCGTGTCTTCATGCACAAAGCCGCTGCGGTAGGCGCTGACGATGGCATCGAGCCCTCTTGCGGACAGGTCATTCAGCAGCTCCTCCAATATGGAACGCTCACGCAGGAGCGTGCTGCCGTCGATCCAGCCGTCGTCTTCCGTTTTCGCAGCAGCGAACCAGTCGGGGGCGCTGAATGCTTCGGTGAAGTCGATGGCATAGTCCTTTTGCAGGGCATCCGTGCAGGCTTGGAGCTTCTCATAAGCGGTCTGCGCTTCCTGGTAGCTTCCGGGCAGCGGGCGCTGCATCGCATCGGCAAGCGCCGGGGTCTGGAGCTTGGCGAGGGTCTCCCGCATGGCTGATGTTCCCTGCAAGCAGCGGTCGAGCTTGTCGAAATCGCTCTTATCCGCCTGCCAGAGGGCGCCGAACACGTCTGTCAGCTGGCTGTCTGCGCCGGTGAGCTTCTGGCGCTGTTCGGTCAGGGCGACGAGCTCATCGCAGACGGCAAGGAAGTTCTCCTTCGTCACGGCACCGGCATTTCTGGCATGCAGCTGCAAAGACTTGACGATCTTGCCGCTGCCGAGCATCTTGGGCAGGAACCACTTCTGCTCGTTCTCCTTCCACTGGAGCCGGACAGCGGAGGCATCCACCGCAAGGACGGTCTTTTCAAAGCGTTCGAGCACCTTGGCTTCCATCTGCTGGTACTGCCGTCCCTCGCCGAGGAGCGTTTGCAGGTCGGCGCTGCGGGTGACGGCGGGGGCATTGGCGGCAAGCTGTGTGGGGAGGTATTCCCCGCTGACGGCAAGCCCGAGCATGGTGAGGATGCCGGTATAGGATGCATGATCCGTGCAGCCCGTGAGCTGCATCTCCTGTAAGAGCTTCCGGTAGCTCTCCCCTGCCCCGGGGAGCAGGCTGCGGAGCTGTTCTGCGGCTTTTTTGAAGCTGTCACGGGTGTTGATGTCATAGGCTGTGCGGCGGTAATGCTTCAATGGCGAGCTCTGGTAGCCGCCGATTTCCTTGCCGGCGGCGATGACACGGCTCAGGCTGTCGAGCACTGCCTGATGGGCTTCGGCGGAGGTCTTTTCGGGATAATCTGCATCGAGGGTGATGCAGTTTTTGTATTCGCTCAGGGATTCATAGAGCGTGATCGCTTCATAGAGCGACATGCCGATGGGCTGCGGCTCATGGAGAGCGGTCATGATCTCGTTGAGGGCAGCTCTGCGGCGTTTCAGCTCGTCGGCAGTGCGCTGGTACTCCTCGGGGGACTTGACATGCCCGATGGCGAGCGTCTGCTCGAGCTGGTTGAGCACGGCACGCTTCTGCGCCTTATTGGAATGCAGCTCCAGGCAGAACGGGTCGAGCCCGAGCTTGGCAAGGCGCTTCTGCACGACGGAGAGCGCTGCCATCTTCTCTGCGACAAAGAGCACGGATTTGCCGTTATAGAGCGCATTGGCGATCATGTTGGTGATGGTCTGGGACTTGCCGGTGCCGGGAGGTCCGTGCAGCACGAAGCTCTGCCCCTGCGAGGCGGCATAGACTGCCGCAAGCTGCGAGGAATCGGCGCTGACCGGCACTGCCATATCCGAAGGGGCGACCTTGTCATCGAGCTCCGCCGGGGAGATGGAGACATCCTGCGGCTCCCATTCGAGCTTGCCGGAGATGAGCGATGCCACGACATGGTTCCGGCGCAGCTCGTCGCTCCGGTTGCGGATGTCGTTCCACATGATGAACTGGCTGAACGAGAACTGCCCGATGAAGGCGTGTTCCTCCACATCCCAGCCTTTTTTCGCCATGACCGCCTGACGGACGGTGTTGAATACGAGCGGGATGTCGATGCCCTTTTCGGTCTCCGGGGGCGGGTTGATGCCGCCGATGAGGATGCCGTGATCCTGGCGGAGCATTTCGAGCAGCGTGATATTCATCTGCACATCCTCGCCGCGGACACGCAGGGAATAGGACTTGTCCGTGATCTTGCGCACCAGATCGACCGGCACGAGGAGCAGCGGCGCATAGCGGGGGCGGGTGCTCTTGTCGGTCTCGTACCAGCGCAGGAAGCCGAGGGCAAGATACAGCGTATTGCAGCCGTTTTCCTCCAGGCTGACCTTTGCCTGACGGTGGAGCTTCTTCAGGGAGCGCTCCAGATCCCCTTCGCCGATGAATGCCCGCAGGCGATGGGACTCGAACTCTGTCTCGGCGAGGGAGGTGACGGTGTCCTTGTCATTCTCCGCTTCAAAGATCTTGGCATCGGACAGGGCAAAATGCAGCTCTGCGGGGGCGGAGATGATCTTGAAGTCATGCCCGCCGGCAAGCTCCTGTTCGAGCGCTGTGAGGTCGAAGGTCATGAGCTGGACGCTGGCACCGCCCGGGCGGAAGTTCAGCAGGCTGTTGCGCAGCGAGAGGTCGAGGAGCTTGCGCTCCCAGAGCTCCTGCCGGGTGAACTCGCCGCTGATCCCCTGATCGGTCACGATGTTGTGGCGGCTGATCTCCTCGGGACGTGCGGTGAGGTCGCTCTGCTTGCGGGCGCCGTAGTCGATCGTCTTATAGACGCCGTCCTCATTCACACGGACGGGCACAGGGCGGATGCCGGTGCTGCGGCAGTGCTTCACATCGAGGACGAGCTGGAAGTCCTCGGCATTTTTCAGATGTTCGAGGGCGTGGGCGCCGGCTTCATCGAAGGAAACGCTCCTGCCTGCCACGTAATCCGTGCATTCGACAAGGCAGATCTGGTCGATGCCCGCAGCGGTGCGCTTGGTGACAGCGGATACATCATCCACGGCACAGTCCGAGAAGGTCTCCGGCTCGAGCCAGCAGCCCGCAAAGGCATGACCCTTGATGAAGATGATGAGCGGGTGCAGCCCGACCGCTTCCGCACATGCCGCAAAGAGCAGGCTCAGGTCAAGGCAGGTGCCGCTTTTCTGCTCGAGCACGGTGTGGGGCATACGGAGACGCTGTCCGACATCCTCATAGCTGGCGGGCGGAACGGTATAGGCGATATTTTCCTCCTGTAAGGCGGCATAGAGCGCTGCAAGCTGGAGCTTGACCTGATTCGGGTCAAGTGTCTGGTAGCCGGTGAAGGACGGCTCGCCCGTCCATTTCATGAGATGCTTTCCGGCGGCAGCGGTGATCTCGGCGATCTTCGGGTGATTCGGCGTGATGAACGCAGCGGTCAGCTCCGGCATGACGGCGGTGCCTGTCCACTGGTCATAGGCGAGGAGTTCGACCTCCTGCGTCATACTGCACAGCACGGAGCCCGTGCCGGCAGACGCTTCTTCGGCATCCTCCGCTGTTGAGGGGGCAGCCTCTTCGCTGGCGGGCGGGAGTACTTCTACCGTATAGGAAGCCGCCATCTTTTCGGTGAGGGAGCAGAGGAAGTCTGTATCCACGGCGATCCGCACGGGCGAGATCTCCACGCAGCCCCCGGGCTGGACGGCAGCGAGCTTTGTCTCATAGGGCGCTGCAAAGGCGGGAGAAAACCGGATGCGGACGGTGAGCTGTTCAAGCGTCTCCTCGGACTCGTTGGAGATGCACAGGCGGCTGATGAGCGGGATGTAGTTCTGGTGCATGGCAAAGCTCAGGGAAGCTGTGCCGGATGCTTTGATCGTGAGAGGGAGCAAGGGTAAGACCTCCTTCGGGGTTATAGTTAATTTAAGTATAGCATAGTTGGCAGGGAGCGTCAAGAGGAAAGCAAAGAAAAGGAAAGAGGACGGCGTCAAACCGTCCTCTCAGCTTGTCGAGAAACCCCGGTTTCTCGCTTCGGGTGCCCCCTCCGCCGCAAGCGGGGGAGGAATTTTTGGCGGTGCTGCGCACCGCAGCCGCTTTAGGGGCTCCGACCGAGGATGAGACAGGATGCTGATCGAAGACGAGTAGTGTCGGGAGTAGATGTGAACCCGACCGCCCCTAAAAACCCCGTTTTGTGCCTTTGGCACTTTTTTGACAGATTGAAGCCCCCGGGAGTTCCCCGAGGGCTTTTTGCATCCCGTCACCCTGCACAACTCCTGCCCCTCTCGCTTATGCATTCCTACAAAGTTTTGAAAAAATGTAAGAAATTGCCGCTTTTCAGACGACTAATTGATAAAGACATGTAACGTTCTGCCCCTCTTTTGCGATATATATAGTAAAGAGCAAAATATTCAGAAAATCTGCCTTGATCATTCTGCTCTGTTATGCTATGATAAAACCAACCGGAACCATCCGAAGGAGGGATCGTTATGAAAAAACTATTGGCAATCCTGACCGGCGCCGCCATGCTCCTTTGCAGCGTACCGCTCACGGCATCGGCGGAGGATGTAAACACCGTGCCACGGCGTTTCATCGTCATGAAAAAGGCGCACTGCGTGACCTGTGATGTGCTGACCTTGCGTTGCGTTAATGACCCGTATATTGTCCCGGAGCGTTTTACCGGGGACGCTGCTGCCTATATGGGCACCTTCCTCCTGGAAGAGGGCAAGGATCCGCTCGTGAATGCGATCATCGCAGAAGCAGATTATGGCGATGTGATCGAGTACACCGGCTCCTCGATGACGTGGGAGGAGGGCACCATGTACAATGAGATGCACCGTAAGACCGTGGACGGTAAATATCCCGAGGACGGCGAGTGGAAGTATCGTGAGGGCGAACGGTTCGACATCATCGGCACGGTGGCAGGCACGGACTATATCGCCGCGCCGGAGAACGACGGCTTCGAGGAGCCTGCACGCCAGCCGGAGATCATCATCACAGATGCCGAGGGTGCGATGTACAGGGTCGTGCGGGAGGACAGCGTGGACCTCACGTTTCAGGTGGAGCTCGTGGAGGATCTGCCGATGTACCAGGACAAGCTGGCGGATCCCGACCAGAAGATCACGCCGGGCCTGCGGGAGAATATGCCGTGGAAGGGATCTTCTCAGCCGGTCATCATCACGCCCCGCACCTATTCGGCGGGCTATATCGAAAAGACAGCCGCCATTTTCAGCACCACAGCGGACGGCGACCCGTGGCTGGCTGCGCTCGACAGCCTGTACACGACCACCGGGACGGCGATCATGGACAAGCTGCTGTTAGACCATCAATCCCGCATCTACACGAGCGCCTACACGCCGATGATCCTCTGCAACCTGACGGCGGAACAGATCGAACAGGCGGCGCAGATGGACGAGGTGGCGTGTCTCTCGCTTGCGAAGAACTCCGACCTGTTCTATTTTCAGACGATGTTCGTGGTGGCGGCAAAGGACGACGAGCAGGCGCATCTGTTCGAGATCTCGCAGGAGCGTTCCCGGACGGATGTCTCGGATGCGAGCACCTATGCGCACATGACCTTCCGGCTCAATGACTGGATGAGCGGCGGCTTCTTCACGGAGCAGTGCAAGGATCTGGAAGTGGGCGATATTGTGCTGTACAACAGCCATTTCTACTATAACGACGATTCCGACGAATGCCTGTTCCTGAAACCGAGCCCGGGAAGCAAGTTCCGGAAGCTCGGCAACACGGCGGACTGTCCGGCGCTTACCGATGCCGTGCAGCCGACCTATGCCAACTGCTACAAGCTTGTGGGCGATGAAGCTGCCATCCGTGCGGAGCTGCTCCGGCTCTACGGGACGGCGTACCCGATCTCCTACGGCGATGTGAACATGGATGGCACAGTGAACGCCTCGGATGCGGCGTTCATCCTGTACAACGCCGCCCTCATGGGTGCCTATGGCGGGAACACCTACCTGAATTTCTCGCAGGAAGCCTCTGCCGATGTGAACGGCGACGGCATCTGCAATGCGTCCGATGCGGCACTTGTCCTGCAATATGCGGCGGCGGTCGGAGCCAATGTATTTGAGGGCGACCTGCAAGCCTATCTGCATTCATAAGCCCGATTTATCAAAACAAGAATGGAGGGATCCCTATGAAAAAACTGTTTGCATTACTGGCTGCCACTGCCATGCTCCTGTGCAGCGTGCCGCTCTCTGCGGTGGCGGAGGAAGCGGACGAAGTTCAGATGTACGTGGATCTCCAGGAGCTCACCCCCGAGGAAAAGCTCACGGAGGAGCTGCGGGATGAACTGGCACTGCAAACCGAGCGCATCCCCGTGGGGATCTGGCGGCGGAATTATACGGATGAATACAAGGAACAGAAAATTCAGGAATATCTGTCCGGGTATGATCTCGACAACATGACCGAAAAAGAGCGGGTGGATGCGAAGACCATGGCACGGAACGCCGCACTGAAAGACCTGTACATCCCCGCCGGCGAAGCGCTCCTCGATGACCTCGGCGTGGCGGTCGAGGACCGGGGCTATATCAGCATGTTCGCACCGACCATCTCCTGCACGCTGACACCGGCGCAGATCCTACAGGCGGCGGAGCGGGACGATGTGACCAGGATCTCCCTCAGCGGTGTGCCGAGCTATGTGGACTTCGAGACCGTCTTTGTCGTGACGGAAAAGACCGAGGACAGCGCCTATCTGCTCCAGCTCACGGAGCAGAAGCTCTCGGATGGGCTGTATGCCGTGCTGAGCGATGAGAAGCTGGGCGAGGGCTATTTTGCGGACAATTTTGCAGACTATGCCGAGGGGGACATCCTCCTGTACACCGGCGGCTATTGGTATGCCGAGGAAAACGGCACGGCGGCATTCGACCGCATGAAGGGCAGCTTCCGGAAGATCGGCATTCTCGCCGAACACAAAACCATCGCCGATGCGATGGAAAAGACCGATACCGGCTATACGCTGCATGATGAGGGCGCTGTGCAGACCTATGCGCTCCAGCTTGCCGCACACTCCAAGGCGGAGTTCGGCGATGTGAACTATGACGGCAGCATCAATGCTTCGGATGCGGCAGTCATTTTGATCGACGCCGCCGAGCGGGGTGCTACGGATACGGAACGGAGCACCGACCCGGAGCGTGACATCAACGGCGACGGCTTTGTCAATGCGTCCGATGCGGCGCTGGTGCTCAGCTATGCGGCGGCACTCGGCGCCAAAGCCACCACGCTGGGGCTCCCGGCATATCTCCTCGAACTCGATCACACGGTGATGCGGGTCAGCGTGGCGTTTGAGCTGTATGGAACGTCAGGGAAGAAGATGATCCTCGACAGCACAGAAGCACTCACGGCATACTTCACGGAGACGTACCAGCCCCGGGAGATCGTCAGCGGCGCCGGCTTCAAAGACTGGCTGAGCAGTGATCGCCGTGATCCCGATGCCGTCCGCAGCGAGATAGCGGCGGTGTATGACGATGCGTTCTTTGCAGAGCATCATCTTTGGGCGGTACAGATCACAGAGGGCGACCTCCAGACACTGCCGGAGGTGCGTGGTGTCACGACCGCCGGGGACGGCTCTGTTACGATCGACATCGTCAATAAGAATCCCTACGGCTACGGTGAAGCGATGGAGGGGCGCTTCGTGGTACTGGTGGCAGTCGGCAAGGATGTGACCGATCCTGCACAGGTCACGGAGAACTGTAGCTTTGAACTGACGGAAGAATCTGGCTGGTGAGTGCGTGCCCGCACAGGGCAGGCGCACGCCCAGACAAGTTTAACCTGAAAATGCATCACATGCGCTGTTAGTGAACTGCAAGCCCGAACAGAAAACCTCTGACATGTACCATAAGCTGAAACCCCGAAGAGAGAAACAGGAGCAGCTTTAGCTGCGATGTGAGAAGAAAAAACAACGATGCCCCCTTTGGCGCCAGCCAATGGGGGCATGTGTTTGTTAAAACAGTGCACCGTTCTCCTCGAAGCAACCTGCCAGCGGGGGCTCCCCGCTTACGGGTCGAGGTCGAAGAGCTGGTGGTAGAAGTTGGCGTAGTCAGTGCGATCCTCCTTCGTAAAGGCGATCGCCGATGAAGGGTGGAGGTTCATCTTGCCTGTCAGGAGATACTGGATATCGTAGCCCCATTTCAGACCCTCCTCACGCAGCTTCAGGATGTAGTCCTGATAGAAAGCAAGTACCGGTGTCAGGTTGTATCTTGGGTTTTTCAGGAAGCCGAGTAGCAGCTCCATCGCACAGTTGCCGGCGCCTCTGCCCATGCTGCCGACGGTGGCATCGAGGAAGGATGCGCCCATCGAGCAGGCTTCGACTGTGTTGGCAAATGCCATCTGCTGGTTGTTGTGTGCATGGATGCCGACAGACTTGCCTGCGGGCTCCATCGCATTCAGGTACATCTTGGTCAGGCTCTGGATCTGCTCCGGGAACAGGGAGCCGTAGCTGTCTACGATGTAGACGGCATCCACATGGGATTCAGCTAAGAGGGCAAGCGCCTCCTCGATGTCGGGGGTGTTCGCCTTGGAGATCGCCATGATGTTGCAGGTGGTCTCGTAGCCGAGCTCGTGAGCATACTCGATCATGTCGATGGCAGCCGGCATGGTGTTGATGTAGGTCGCCACACGTACCATGTCGATGACGCTCTCCTCCTTCGGGAGCAGGTCACGGCGGATGTTGCAGCGGCCGACGTCTGCCATGACGGACAGCTTCATGTCGGTCTCGTTCGTGCCGACGATGCGGCGCAGGTTCTCTTCCTTGCAGAACTTCCAGTCGCCGAAATCGTCCACCTTGAAGATGTCGGTATCAGCAAGATAGCCCATTTCCATATAGTCAACGCCGGCTCTGAGGTTTGCCAGATACAGCGCTTTTACGAACTCATCCGTGAAGAAGAAGTTGTTAACCAGACCGCCGTCACGAATGGTGGCGTCAAAGACTTTGATGTCCGGTCTGTAGGTCATCAGATTACCCTTACGTTCCATAGTTATTCCTCCGCTTTTTCGATTTAAAGCTTTTAAGCTTTTAAGCACTAAATTGATTGCATATCTATCATAGCACGAATCGCTATAAAAATCAAGCTTTTTTTACTGACAACAGCGGTTTTTGTAGGGTTGCACAAAATTAACAGCGCAGTTTTGTCTGAATGTGACGGAAAAGTCTGCGAGCCACTGTTATTTTATCGCTTCGAGATACAAGCGGAGCAGTGCAGCTACCTTATCCTGTTTTTCCGGCGGGACGGTGCGGCAAAGTGTTTCAAGTTCAGTTGGCAGCGATTCTGTGCCGTTCACGATGGAATCGGTCGTGACCATGAGAGCGCCGGCGAGCTTTCGCAGGGTCGTGACGGTCATGTTCTTGCGGCCTTTTTCGATGTCCGCAAGGAACTGTACAGAAATATCTGCCATTTCGGCAAGTTTCTCCCGGGTCAATCCCCGGGCTTTTCTCATATTCAGGATCCTTTCACCTGTTTCAGTATAGGGATACGCCATATCACCACTCCTTTAGTGATAGTATATACCTATCTGAAGAAATAAAAAATCATCTATAGATATTGACAAAATGCTTCTATAGTTGTATAATGGAATTATAAACTTTTACCTGAAAGGGGCGATGAGTATGAAACAATTGATCTGTGAGATGTGCGGCGGGACTGATCTTGTCAAGCAGGAGGGCTTTTTTGTCTGCCAGAACTGCCAGACCAAGTATTCAGTTGAAGAAGCACGGAAGATGATGATGGGCGAGGATGGCGGAGAGCCGATCTCCGTGAAAGTCGATACCAGCAAGGAACTGGAAAATCTCCTTGTTCTTGCCCGCCGTGCGAGAGATGACGGAAACAGCGAAAATGCGGAGAAATATTATAGCCAGGTTCTGGTCAAGGATCCGTCAAGCTGGGAGGCTAATTTCTATGCGACCTATTTCCAGTCCATGCAGTGCAAAATAGGCGAAATCCAGTCGGCTGCTAATCGGCTTACAAATTGTGAAGACACAGTGTTAAAATTGATCAAAGAAAACGTTACGGATCCGGATGAACAAATGAAAACAGTGGATGAAGTGGCAGCAAGACTGATCAGATCCTCAAAGGCATTATTTAATTCTTATAAAAACCATTATGATGGAATTAGTTATACAATACAAGGACGGTTCACTCAAGAATATGTTAATGCTTGTGCTGCGGCAAGAGATATAGTCTATTACTGTGGTGACTATATTATCCAGTTTTTCGGGGATGACTATGGAAAAATCGCTGCTGCATGTTGGAAAGTCGGTATAGAAGAACATAGCATATTGGTACCCAAATTTGCGAATCGTCAAGTGAACATTGACAAAATAAAAGCATATGAAGAGAAAGTAAAAAAATACGACCCTGACTATCAGGCACCGCCTATTTATTCAAGTTCCAGCGGCTGCTATGTCGCCACCTGTGTCTACGGTTCCTATGACTGTCCGGAGGTCTGGACGCTGCGCCGCTACAGGGATACCACGCTTGCAGGCACATGGTACGGGCGGGCATTTGTCCGCACCTACTATGCCGTCAGTCCGACGATTGTTAAGCTGTTTGGCGAAACAGCCTGGTTCAAGCGGTTCTGGAGGGGGAAGCTTGATCATATGGTAAATGATCTCCAGCGTAAGGGCGTGGAAAGTACACCGTATCAGGATCGCAATTGGTAAAAAAAGAGGCAGGGCAAAACGCCCTGCCTTTTGTGCTTCAATGCCCCGAGCCGCCACGGCGGCGGCTTTGGTTAGGGGATCATTGTACCTCGATGCTCCCGTCAGACGTGTTGGCGGTGTAGGTGGTCATGTTGTAGTCGCAGATCCTGAGATGATCTAAGCTTACCGTGAATCTGGTGCCAGGTGCAACATTCTCCGGAACCTTGACATTCAGATAGCATACCGTGCTCTTCTGCTCGGCGATGATGTTCTTGTCATTATGGTAATTTGTTGCAGCGATGCGGCCGTCTTTCAGGTTGGCGATGACCTCGAACTCCCTGAAAGCGTTGCCGTTTTCCACGCTGACGAGCTCCAGAGGTGCTTCGAGCTGCACGTTCAGGAGATAGCTGTTCACGCCCATCGTGGTTTCCGAGATCAGGACAGGGATGCGGACAATATCGCCAGGGGATGCGGAGGCATAGCCGATCGACCATACGCCGTTGCTGGTCAGCTCCGTGGGCTTTTGGGGCTCATCAGGCGGCTCCGTGCCCGGCTCGGTGGGATCGATCGGCTCCTCGCCCGGGTGGAGATATTCAAACAGCGTTGCGGTGCCGCCTGCACCGATATAGGCTGCATAGATCAGGATCTGTGCAGCATCCGAGGCGTTGACGATGCCGTCGAAATTGACGTCGGCACAGTAGATCTGGTCATCGGTCAGACCGCTGCCCTCTCCGGCACCAAGGCTGGCGGCGGCGATCAGTACTTTGGCGGCATCGCTGGCGTTGACATAGCCGTCATAGTTGACATCGCCGAGCGCCAGACCGTCATCCGCCATCAGAGACAGACCGGCATTGCAAAGACAGAGCGCTGCCATGCCGAATGCAGCGGCGCTGCCAAGGATCTTTTTCGTGAAGTTCATGTGGGATCCCTCCTTTGTCTTAGGATAGCCGCAGGCTTAGCCCATTACAGTGATAGCTGCGCCGTATGTGTCGGGGGTATAGGTGTTCATGCTGTAGTCGCTTGCAGTGGCGCTGAGGAATCCGATCTGGTACGTATCACTGGGCGTGGCGTTCTCCGGCACCATAATGGTCACATAGCAGAGGACGCTGTCCTGCGCTGCCATCAGATCCTCGCTGGTCGAGTAGTTCGTTCCGGCAAAGGACAGGTCATCCAGATTGGCAACAAAGCCCATATCCGGATAGGCAGTACCGTTCTCGATCTTCGTGACAGTCAGTCCCGGATCTGCGTAGAGCTGGGCAGTATAGCTGTTCATGCCCTTTTCTGCGATCGGGATCGTGACAGGGATCGTGAGGGGCTGACCGGGGGTCGCCTGATACGATTTGACAGACCAGACAACCGTTGCGTCATCCTTGTGTAAGTAGTCGTACAGCGAGCCGCTGCCGCCTGCACCGATGTAAGCGGCATAGATCAGGATCTGTGCGGCATCCGAAGCGTTGATGATGCCGTCATCGTTGACATCGGCACAGAGCTCCTGTGCTTCTGTCAGACCGCTGCCCTGTCCGGCGCCGAGACTGGCGGCGGCGATCAGCACCTTGGCGGCGTCACTGGCATTGACAACGCCGTCGTTGTTGAGGTCGCCGAGCATCAGCCCGTCATTTGCCATCGCAGACAGTGCAGCGTTGCCCAGGCACACTGCTGCCATGCCGACCGCAGCGGCGCTGGTGAGAAGTTTCTTTGTGAAGTTCATGTGGAATGCCTCCTTTATGATTGCTGTTTGGGCTCATGGATCAGCACGTAACCATCCTGCGTGTCTGCACGATAGGTGTTCATTGCATAATCACAGATGCAGAGATCTTCAAATTGCAGAATGTAGCGGTCGCCCGGCGCTGCATCATCCGGCACCTTGACGGTCACAAAGCATACCGTGCTGTTATCCTCTGCGACCATATCCTGGTCGGTCGTGTAGTTCGTTCCCGCAAAATAGCCGTCACGCTTATTGGCAACAAATGTGGCAGACTTGAACGCATCGCCGCCCATCGCATCAACGACCACCAGACGGGGATCAATGCTGAGCTTCATGATGTAGCTGTTCACGCCCTTTGTGGCTCCCTTGACCTTGACTGCGATGGCTACTGTCTCGCCCGGCGTTGTTTCCATCGGTTCGATCGACCATAAGCCTGCCGAAGCCGGCTTCTCACTCGGATGGAGGAAGTCGTTCAGCGAGCCGGTACCGCCTGCACCGATATAGGCGGCATAGATCAAAATCTGTGCAGCATCCGAAGCGTTGAGGATGCCGTCCTCGTTGACATCGCCGCAGATCGTCTGCGCTTCGGTCAGGCCGCTTTCATTTCCTGCGCCGAGACTGGCGGCTGCGATCAGCACCTTGGCGGCGTCACTGGCGTTGACCACGCCGTCGTTGTTGAGGTCGCCGAGCATCAGCCCGTCATTTGCCATCGCAGGCAGAACGGCGTTGCCGAGGCACACTGCTGCCATGCCGATCGCAGCGGCGCTGCTAAGGACCTTTTTTGTAAAGTTCATGATGAGTTCCTCCTTATGATAAAATTGGTTCTCTCCGCTCTTTCTTGTGCGGAGGAAATAGCATAAAATGTGATGGGGCTCCCCGCTTACCATACCTCGTATCCTTCGTCTACATCGTAAACGAGGGGCGGGATGCGGAGGTTGGCGATGGGGGTGCCGGCTTCGATGTCGTCACCGAGCATACGGAACTTGCCGGAGTAGGAGAGGAGCTGCTGGAGAGAGCTCTTCTCGGGTCTGGCTTTGCAGAGATACTGGAAGACGGCGTCCTCCATATAGCCGTAGCTGCGCACCTGCGATTTTTTCAGCTCGGGGAGCTCACGCTTGTTCACTGCCGGGATCAGGGCGTCATTGTCCATGTACTGGATCACCTGATGGGCGATGATCTCCGGGATGAAGGCGAGTGCTTCGATGCCGAGGGAATGCGTCGGCGCTGCTTCACGGACGGCAGCGGTTTGACGCTCGAAGGATTCCTTGTCCTTGATGGGGAGTAGCATCCGGATGGTATAGGCGGTCAGTTCGCCGACCTGCTGCTTGGTGAACGGGCACTGGCGGATGGTTGCGGGATCCTGGATCAGCAGGATCAGTTCCCGGTCGGAGGAATAGCCCTCGCCGGTCTTTCTGCCGAGCGCCTTTCTGAGGAGCTCCGCCGAGATGCCCGGATAGGCGGTGCCGTTGATGCGGACATCGCAGTCGGGCTTGTCGCCGAAAGCGGCAGAACTCAGCTCGATCCAGTAGCAGTGCTTCGTGCCGAGGTACTGCGGGAGCAGCTCTTCCACGGCTGCGAACATGTCGAACGGCTCGCCGTCGCCCTTGTGGACGTTGATGCGGCGCTTCGGTACCCGGAAGATATGCTTGTTGCCGGCAACATCGGCGGTGATCTCCTGTGCGGTATCGCCCTCGAAGGCAGCCAACAGGCTGGGGATCGCTCCGTTGATGATGTCCCGGATGCCGCTGCGGATCGCCTGTTCCGGATCGGGTGCAAAGCAGGGCTGGGAAACGACAAGATCCTCGTCAAACCACGGATGCCGTGCGATCATGAGGAGCTGTACCCGGAAAACCTTGTCGATGCGGCGCACTTCGCCGAAAGCGATCTTCAGGCGCAATGTGTGGCTTTTCCAGAGCAGCCATTCATCCTGCGGCTCGGTCTCCGGGAAGGCTTCCCGGATCATCCCGAGCAGTGCAGCTTCATCGAGCTTGCTCTCAAAAAGCATGGGGTTCTGTGTATCAGATGCCATAAAAACAGCCTCCTGTTCAGTCGGTCTTTTAAATTCAGTATACCACGAAAAGAGGGGGGATGTCAAGGCAATGAGCGCAGAAACTGAAATTATTTGACAAGCGTTCCTTGGCTATGGTATAATAAGGAAAATCCATGAAGGAAGGTGCCTGTGATGCGCAGAAGAATGACGGGGATCGTGCCGGCGGCGATGTGTCTGCTGCTGGCGGGCTGTTCGCCGAACTATGCCACCAGAGAGCAGGTGATCGAGTTTGTCAAAAACAATATCAGCGAGGAGACGGAGCTCGTCTCGCAGACGGAGGAACATGCCTATGCATTTCGTTCCACGGAGCGGGATCTGACGTTTACGGCGGTGACTTCGGCGGAAACTGTCAACATTGACGGGACTGTCATGGGCTATACGGGGGATCATCTGATCTATACGGACTATGATCCGAAATGCTATGCATTTCATCAGCCCGAAGTGGATGCGCTGCTCGAAAAGCACGGATTCGGGGTGCTGTCGAGGTCGGACAACACGGAGCGGGGCGAGTTCGACAAGTGGTTCACCATCGTGCTCGACAACAGCACGGCGGACTGGGATGTCCGGTATGCGGATGCGTTCCTGAACGAGCTGCGGGAGACGGTCATCCAGCCGGAGGCGGCATATCATAACGGGCAGGCGCTGGAGTATTACTTCGAGGTGCTGTACAAGATCGACGATCAGACCTACCAGCGGACGGCGGGGGAGAATTACCAGAACCAGGTCTATCCGGACACGGAGATCCGGCTGCATGAGTATCTTCGCCCGACGGATATGTTTGTGGATAAGGCGCTTGCGAACCCGTATAACGGGGTCGTGATCGCTTTGAAAAGTGAAGAAGAATGAGAAAAAGCCTCAGATGCAGCGCATCTGAGGCTCAGCTTGTCGAGAAACCCCGGTTTCTCGCTTCGGGTGCCTCCTGCCCCCCGTGTGGAGCTGCTGCCCCACACCCCGCAAAAGGCTTTTTTGGCAGACTAAAGCCTCAGATGCGTGAGAGCATCTGAGGCTTTTGGGTTATCCCTTCCGTCCTGCACGGGAGAGGTGCCGCAGATCCTCGAATCTGGGCTTGAACTTGTGGTAGACGACCTTGGCACGCTGACCGTCACGGTAAAAACGGGCAAGGGCGTTGTTGAAATCTACCAGTGTGTCGGATACAGAGATCATCTCGCACACACGGCTGATGGTCTCGGCATCGGTGTTCTTCCCGAGGAGATTGCGCACGGTGTTGTAGTACTGCACAGTAAACAGCGGCGCCTCCTCCGGGGCGGGAATGTCAAATGCCGGCTGCAGCGCAGTGCTCGCATAGCGGTCAACGATCTGCGCAAAGCTTGGAGCCGGTGCATAGGGCGGCGTTTCTGCAATGCTCTCAAAGGCGGGCTCCGGTACGGGCGTTTCCGCCTGCTCCGGCTCCTCCGGGACTTCCGGCTCGCTCTCAAAGGATGCGGCAATGTCCGGGATGATCCGCAGCGTGATGCTGTCATCCGGGATGAAGCGCTCGTAGAACGTGGTGCCCAGCGTGAAATCCTTGTCACGGCTCACGATATAGAGCTGCTCTGCGCTCTTTGCGCCGATGAGGTAGCCCAAAAACATCATGAGCTGGATGTCAAGTGCGTTCTTGACGGGATCACTGTTTTTGGGGCTGACATCGACCTCGTTCAGCTTCACCTTTGCCTTGCAGGCAAGGAGCTGCTCATACAGTCCGAAGGTCAGACCGCAGCGGTTCTGCGTATAAAAGATATGCAGTGTGTCTTCCTCCGTCAGAGCTTCGATGCCCCGCAGTCCCTCGATGTAGACATTCTCATAGTCTATCAGGTAAATTGCCATTTTTTCACCTCCTGTCTTCTTGCGATGTCCCGCACGCCGGCACTGTCTCCGGCAGTACGGCGGTAAAAGGCAGCCTCGGGGCTGTCTTCCGAAAGACGGGGCTTGCCCGGCTTTCTGGTTCTATTATACCATAGGTGGGCAGGGATTGTCAACTGGGCAGATATGGGCGGGTGTGCAGAGTGTCGCCGCATAAAGGCGGCGAGGGGATTTTGCTCGCTGCGGCGAGCGACCAGGGCTTTCAGCCCTGGACCTGACCAGCTTTTTGAAAAAAGCTGGACCAAAAACTTTTATCTTTTTGACATTTGCATCCGGACGGGCAAAAATTACGGCTTTTTTGCCTGCTTATGAAAGGGGGGATCGGAATGATCCTGAATCAGGCAGGGGATATTCGTCTCGGAGAGGTGCCGGTGCAGAAGGTCTGCCTCGGGACACAGACAATCTGGGAGCGCAGCGGCTTCATGCCGGTCATGACAGGCGTGAAGGGGTATTTTGACAGCGCATCGGGCTTTTCGGCGCAGAGCTGGGAAAATCAGGTGGAGGGTGCGGACATCGCCTTCTCCGGGAATGTCACACGGACAAACAATGTCATCCGGATCCCGGCAGGCGGGGGCGGCAGCTTCCAGACGGGCGTGCTGCCGTCACAGTTCACGGTCTATCTCATCGCACGGGCGGAGAAAACGAGCATCTGGTACTCGGGGTTCGGGCAGTTTCTGCTGTCGGGCATCACCACGAGCTCCGGCATGGCGGGCATTGAGATCAGCACGGGCTGGGATCAGCGGAGCCGTGCGGCATTCCGCTCGCAGAACGGGCAGAATGTGGACACAAGGCTCCCGGGCAACGAGTTCCATGTACTGGCGGTCTCGGTATCGGGGCAGACGGGGCGGTGCTTTGCGGATGGGGATCTTATCGGCACACTGACGTACCGTGCCGGTACGTTACAGCGGCTCTGGCTCGGCAAGCGTGAGAACTTCAACTCCCGCTATGCCAACGAATACCGCTTCATGGCATATGCGGAGGCGGCACATACGGATCTGGAGATCACACGGAACAGCGCATGGCTGATGCAGCGTTACGGCGTGGTACCGCTTGACAGCGTGGCATTCCCGGTGTGGATCTCGGCGACCGGAACGCAGTATCTGGATACGGGGTATGCACAGCAGTCCACGGATATGCAGCTGAATGCAAGGCTGCGGATCGACAGCGCTCCCGCTCTCCCGGCGGCGGTGCTACAGGCGGGGACGGGCTTGCAGCTTGCGTATGATGCCTATGATACGACACATCCGCAGGTGTACTATGCCGGCGGGCAGGAGGTCGTGCGCACGGACGGGCAGGCGGTGCAGTATGGCAGTCAGGTCAATGTGCTGCTGAAGGTCGGCGTTTCCGCCACGCAGGTCGGTGCGGGCAGCAGCTATGTGAACGGCACGGCGGCGGATGCCTCGGCGCTGGCATCGGGGAGCTATCAGCTTCTGGGGACGGGCTTCAACGGGCGGCTGTATTCGGCGATGCTCTGCGATGATGAAGCGATCGTGCGGGATCTGGTGCCGGCGGTGCGGCTCTCGGACAGTAAACCGGGTATGTATGACTTTGTGAGCCATGTGCTGCTGACGAATGCGGGTACGGGGGAGTTCGGGTATGGCACGGGCTAAGATTTCGCCATCTGCGGATGGCGACCAGAGGGCTTGGCCCTCTGGACTCCCACAAGCTTTTTTACGGAAAAAAGATTGTGCAAAAAAACGATCCTGGCTTCGCTGTAGGGAAATACTGTGAAAAAAATGGCTCCCCCTCTTGCAAACATCCGGAAAAAGTGGTATACTGATAATATGTGCATAAAAAGCACCCATCATCACAGAGAAAGAGGATGTATACCATGACAAAAATCACGATTTTTTCCGGATTCCTCGGCGCCGGCAAGACGACGCTCATCAAGAAGCTCATTGCGGAGGCTTACCGGGATCAGAAGCTGGTGCTGATCGAGAATGAGTTCGGTCAGATCGGTATTGACGGCGGCTTTTTGCAGGACGCCGGTATTGAAGTGACGGAGATGAACTCCGGCTGCATCTGCTGCTCCCTCGTGGGCGACTTCGGCAAGGCGCTCCAGCAGGTGCTTGAGCAGTACCATCCGGATCGCATCCTGATCGAGCCGTCCGGTGTCGGCAAGCTCTCGGATGTCATCCGTGCGGTGCAGAACCTCGGCATGGAGAATGCGGAGCTCGACGGCTTCACGACCGTTGTCGATGCCAAGAAGTGCAAGATGTACCAGAAGAACTTCGGTGAGTTCTTCGACAACCAGATCACCTATGCCTCCTGCCTGATCCTCTCTCATACGCAGGGGATGAGCCAGGAGAAGCTCGACGAGGTCATCAAGCTGCTGCGTGAGAAGAACGCCAAGGCACCTATCGTCACCACCGACTGGGATGCGCTCACCGGTGAGCAGATCACCGATGCCATGACCCAGAAGAATACCATTGACGATGAGCTGGCAGCGCTCCTCGAGGAGGCTGCAAAGCATGACCATCACCATCATCATCACGATGACGAGGATGAGGAGCATGAGCATCACCATCATCATGACCATGACGAGGATGAGGAGCATGAGCATCACCATCATGACCATGACGAGGAGGAGCATGAGCATCATCATGACCATGATGAGCACGAGCATCATCACCATGATCATGACGAGCATGAGCATCATCATGACCACGGTCCGGACTGCACATGCGGCTGCCACGATCATGACCACGACCATGAGCATCATCACCATGCCGATGAGGTGTTCCAGAGCTGGGGCGCTGAGACGGCACGGACTTACACCACCGAGGAGATCCGGACGGCACTTGAAGCACTGTCCGATGCGGAGACTTACGGCATGATCCTGCGTGCAAAGGGCATTGTTGCCGGTGCGGACGGGCAGTGGATCCACTACGATTATGTGCCCGGTACGCCGGATGTGCGCCACGGCTGTGCGGCGACCATCGGACGGCTGTGCGTCATCGGTTCGGGGATCAAGGAGGATGCCATCGCCAAGCTGTTCAAGGCTGAGTAACGCCTGAAAGGAGCAAATATATGCCTATGAATCAACCTATCGAGGACATCCCGGTATATCTGTTCCTCGGCTTCCTGGAGGGCGGCAAGACCAAGTTCATCCAGGAGACGCTCGAAGACGAGCGCTTCAACAACGGCGAGCGCACGCTGCTGCTCATCTGCGAGGAGGGTATCGAGGAATTTGACCCGTCCCGCTGGGCAAGCAAGAACGTGGTGCAGAAGGTCGTTACGGAGCAGGAGGACTTCAACGAGCAGAACCTGCGGAAGCTCCTGAAAGAGACCGGTGCGGTGCGTGTGGTACTGGAGTACAACGGCATGTGGACGGTCAATGACCTGTTCGAGCGGCTGCCTGTGGAGTGGGCGGTGTACCAGGCGATGTGCTTCGTGGATTCCAACACGTTCCTGAACTACAATGCCAACATGCGTTCGCTCGTGGTGGACAAGATCAATGTCAGCGAGCTGGTGGTCTTCAACCGGTTCGACATCGACAAGATGGATCAGATGGAGTTCCACAAGATCGTGCGGGGCGTTTCCCGCCGGACGCAGATCGCCTATGAGCTGACGGACGGACAGGTCGCCTATGACGATATCGAGGATCCGCTGCCCTTTGACATCACAAAGGACGACATCACGATCGAGGATGCGGATTTTGCGCTGTTTTACCGGGACATCATGGAGGAGCCGGAGAAGTATGACGGCAAGACCGTGACCTTCCGGGGCGTTGCGGCTCGTGATCCGAAGTTCCCGAAGAATGTGTTCGCTGTCGGGCGGCATGTCATGACCTGCTGTGTGGAGGACATCCAGTACTGCTGGTTCGTGGCAGAATGGGAGAAGGCGCAGATGATGGAGAACCGCCAGTGGGTACGTGTGACGGCGACCATCTCCGTGCAGCGCCACAGACTCTACAAGAACAAGGGACCCGTGCTCAAGATCGGTGCTGTCATCCTGACGGATGCGCCGGAGCAGGAAGTAGCGACGTATTATTAAAGCAAAGGCTTTATCATAAAAAGGAGGGCTTTATTATGCCGTTTATCAATGTCAAGACCAACACTGCGGTATCCAAGGAGAAGATGGATGCCATCAAGGCACAGCTCGGCAAGGCGATCACCGCACTGCCGGGGAAGAGCGAAGCATGGCTCATGGTCGGCTTTGAGCCGGAGTGTGCGCTGTACTTCAAGGGCAGCGATGCGCCTGCTGCGATGGTGCAGGTACAGACCTACGGCACCGGTGCGCAGGGTACCGATGCACTGACCGGCAAGATCTGCTCCATCCTTGAGGCGGAGCTGAATGTGCCGGCTGACCGGACATATGTCAGCTATTTCGGCACCTCGAACTGGGGCTGGAACGGCGGGAATTTCTGAGGATAACTGAATTGTTCAGCGAGAGACTCGGCTTGTATCAGGGACATGCACTGACATGGACGGAGATCGCACAGACTGCGGACTGCCGTCTGCTGCTGTGTGACGAGATCATCGCCTATCTGCCGTTCAATGCGCAGGAGGGGTTTGGACCATGTACTTGGGAAAACAGCTCTTTGCGTGCCTGGCTTAACGGAGCTTTTTTTCAGGAGGCGTTCTCCTGCTGCAGCGACAGGATCGTGCCGTATACTGTGAAAACCAAGCACAGCGCGGATACGACAGATCGTGTGTGGCTGCTGGATGCAGATGAGGCACGGGCGTATCTGGTCGGTAAGAAGATACCGTTCAGAGGCGTGGCGCCGTTCCTTGTGCCGCAGCATATCGGGCAGTATATCGGCATCCGGCGCCGGGACGTCTGGCTGCTCCGTTCGGCTCCCAATGATGGAGAGGCACTGTCTCAGGCAGCCAATGTGATCGAGAGTGGGGATCATCCCAATAAAATCAATGACGGCGGGCGGAATCTGAATATCAATTCGGTCGCAGGCGTCCGCCCTGTCATCGCTGTTCGCCGCTGAATCGCATAAGGAGGTTGTGCTATGCCGCTGCAGATCATCCGGAATGATATCACGAAAATGCAGGTGGATGCCATCGTCAATGCCGCCAACAGCTCTCTGCTCGGGGGCGGCGGGGTGGACGGTGCGATCCATCGTGCTGCCGGTCCGGGCTTGCTTGCGGAATGCCGCACGCTCGGCGGGTGCAAGACCGGCGAGGCGAAGATCACCGGCGGCTATGACCTGCCGGCGAAGCATGTCATCCATACGGTCGGACCGGTATGGCGGGGCGGCGATGCCGGGGAACCGGCGCTGCTGGCGTCCTGTTACCGGGAGAGCCTGAAGGTCGCCGTGGAAAACGGCTGCAAGAGCGTGGCGTTCCCGCTGATCTCGGCGGGGATCTTTGGCTATCCGAAGGCGGAAGCCATGCACGTCGCTGTGCAGACGATCACGGACTTCCTGCGGGAGACCGAGGACGAGCCGGAGGTCTGGCTGGTCATCTTTGACCGGAGCGCCGATTTCCGGGAGGGACGCTTCCGGGAGCTGGGCGGCTTCCTGCGGGAGCGGTTCACAGATCCGCAGATGGCTGCCAATGCACGGGATGCGCTGGCGGCGGCAGATGCGGCGGTAATGGGCTCCGCTGCGGCGATGTCGCATTTTGCGGCGGAGGCTGCGGAGGAAGCACAGAAAAAGCGGGAGAAGCGCCCACGGTTCAAGGGCTTGGGCATGGCAAAGCGTGCCGAGGCTGCGCCTTCTGCGGCGTGTGATGCGCTCGAAGAGGAAAGCTTCGAGGTGCCGACCAGTCTGGGAAAGGCGCTCGACAGCATCGACGAGAGCTTTTCGCAGATGCTGCTGCGGCTGATCGACGAGCGGGGCATGACGGATGCGGAATGCTACAAGAAAGCCAACATCGACCGGAAGCTCTTCTCGAAGATCCGGGGCGATGTGCAGTATCGTCCGAAAAAGGTCACGGTCATCGCATTTGCGATCGCACTCGAACTGGATCTTGACGAGACGAAGGACATGCTGATGAAGGCGGGCTATGCGCTGTCGCACAGCAGCAAGTTCGACATCATCGTGGAGTACTACATCCGCAAGGGGAAGTACGATGTCTATGAGATCAATGAGGCGCTGTTTGCGTTCGATCAGATGCTGATCGGGGCGTGAGCGGAGGTGGACAGGATGCACTTCGATACGCTTGACGATGCCATCGGCGCATGGATGGCAAGCGAGGATGCGCCGGAGATCGGCGAGTATCTCGGTCAGATGCCGCACACAAGGGCGAGCGCCGAGGAGCTGCTTGATGCTGCCGGCGGTTATGACTGCTATGAGGTCTATGCGGCGCTGCTGACGGAGTTTGAGGATCTGCTCACCGATGCGGAGGCAGCGGGGATCCGGGAAAAGTACAGGGAAACCTTCGATATGCCGCTTCCGGGAGAAGCGGACGAAAACTGAATCATAACCATGCAGAACGCCTTCTCCGGTGACGGGGAAGGCGCTTTTTGCGGCTCTGACGGGGCGGAAAACGTTTTCAGAATGGAAAAATCATGCAGCAGCGTTGCATTTAGCATAAAAACAGAGGGGCAAAGCTGGCTTATATTAACAAATATTGAACAAACCTCTTGCTTTTTTTCGTGTGTTGTGATATAATACAAGTATTCAGAAATGAATGATCTATGAACAGCGCTTTTTGCGGTACTATCGTCAAAAAGGCGTATCGCAAGGGGGCGGTCCCGGGCGGTGCGCTTTTGGAAATAACATGAAATAAGGAGGAACGAACATGAAACACACATGGAAGAAGGCAACGTCAGGTCTGCTCGCTCTGGCACTTCTCACCGGGGGGTTGCCGACGGGACTTGTAACGGGCGGCGACTCGGAGATTGTGGCACAGGCATATACGGGTACGGTGTCGAAGTTCATCACGTTTGAGCTGACCTTCCAGGGCGGTGCTTACAGTTCCGAGATGCTGGTCGGGGAAACGGAGTATGTAAAAGTGCTGTCCACGAAGGGCGATGCGAACGGCGTCGATATCGGCAGTGATGGGGCAGAGCTGCATATCGGAGCACTGAATGGCGCAACGATCGATTATGTGGAGATGAAATGCTCTTATGTCGGCAACACAAGCAGTCTCAACAATGTTTCGGTGTCCAGCGGCAATCTGGTACCTCCGGACGGCGGGCTTACTCCGGGCAGGACGCTCACGATCAATGGTGTAAATGGCCAATCTCTTAACATTGGTTCGACCAATGGTCCGCAGGGCTATGCGGCACTTGGGGATTATGCGATCCAGTTCGATGAGATCACGGTGCATTATCTTGTGGATATGGATTTCCCGGCGTTCACGAGTGCGTCTCTCTCTCTTGCGGATGATCTGGCACTGAATTTCTATACTGATGATATGATCACGGCAGAGAACTACAAGGATTATTATGCAACGTTTGAGGGCGCTACGACAGACGAGAAATCGGAGATCCTTTACAACGAAAAGCTGGATAAGTACTATGTGTCTGCGCATTTCTATGCCAAGGATTTCAAGGGGAAGATCACGGCGAACCTCTATCGCAAGGACGAGACGGATAACACACATACACATACCACCTGGAATGCGGCATCGTATTTGCAGGGTGAGAGTGAGAAGCTTCTTGAATTGTACAAGAACGGGACCATTACAGAGGCTCAGAAGAAGGAGCTTGCTCTGATCTATGCTACAATGGGCTTCTGCCAGGCTTCGGATATGTACTTCGGTGTGACGCTGGATCCTGCGAATGAGGAGCATGTAAGCTACGTTACGGACTGTTCAAATAATGCAATGGTCGTGCTCGGTCGGAATAACTATTGGGATGTTGTGAAAGAAGCTCATCAGTTCTTGGATGAGGATACCCTGATGTCACTCGTGCTCAATTCCAAGACGGCTGTGCGGCTGTATGTGAAGGGCGTTCAGCCTGGGGCAAACGGCAAGGCGCCGTTCGCAAGCACGATCGAGAGCACCAAGGCAGACTTCCCGTCCTACTATCAGGTTACGGGGCTTTTGCCGCAGCAGCTCAGCTCGCCTTTAACGATCGATGCTGCAAATGGCAAGACGTATCAGTTTACGCCGCTTGGGTGGTCATTCCGTGCGAGCTACAAATACCTGCTGCATCAGAATTATCCGGACACATACCCCGAGACCGTTTCGGAGACGGACTATCTCATGGCAAACGCTCTGATCGCTTATAGCCTGGCAGCGGATAACTATGTATCCTGACATCTGTTGTAACCATGAATCATACGAAAGGAGTAGCCTGCGATGAAGGAAACTTATATCGTTCCGGAGATGGAGATCATCGAGTTTGAGAATGAGGATATCATCACTGCAAGCAAGGGCAATGGCGGTGAGATCGGTCAGATGTGATAAGGGCGATCGCCGCACATCACGTTTCTGAAAACTGCGTTTTCAGAGCTATCTATACGATGATAAAACAGGCAGCCGGCGGCTGCCTGTTTTTGTTGGGGCTAATATCATTCGTGGGAAAGCGCCGGCGGTCTTATGCCGTCTGTCAGGAGAAGCGTTCCGGCATAGCTCCCCATCCCTGCCAGCAGGGCGAGCAGAAACGCTGCACGCTGCGGGAACAGACAGCGCAGACGGGTATAGCAGAGCCATGCTGCGCCGGCGCAGAGGCTCCCGCTGTAGAGCATCCTGACCGCCGTTTTGCAGGGGAGGAGCCCGCTGCCGAAGACCTTACGCATCGCAAGCAGCACGCAGAGGAGCAGCACCGCCTGGCTCAGGCTCGTGGCAAGCGCTGCGCCCGCCGTCCCCATGCCGGGCAGGAGCAGCAGATTCCCGAGCAGCTTGACGGCGGCTGCGGGGAGCATCAGCTTTACGGGAAGATCTGCCCGTCCGGCTGCCTGCAACAGGCTGAACGCCGGTACTGTCAGGCAGAGGCAGACCATCCCCGGTGTCAGACAGCGCAGGGCGCCCGCTGCGATGCGGATCTCCGCCATTCTCCCGGCAAAGAGGAATTGCAGTGCCCCTTCCGGCAGGCTGTACAGCAGACATCCCGCCGGTACTGCCGCCATGAGCGTCATGCCGAGCACCTGCTTTGCACAGGCTGCTGCGGCGTTCCGGTCGTCGGCTTCCCATGCTTGTGCGGCGCAGGGGAGCGCTGCCTTGGCGGGCATGGCGGCTAAATTCGGCACCAGCCCTGCGACGGCTGCGGCAAGCCCCATGTAGGAGCCGTAGACGAAGGCAGCCGCATGTTCCTGGGGGATCGTCCGGGAGAGCCCGACCTGTGCATAGAACGCCGCTGCATCTTCATGGAGCTGTCGCTCGAAGCTGTGCTGCATCGTGAGCAGATCGGTCAGGGCGGTCAGCTCCGTCACCAGCGCTGCCAATGCCGCCGGGATGAGCATGTGCAGCAGCTTGCGCAAAAGCTCCCGATCCTGCGGCACGGCACCGGATACGGGCGGTTCCCGGCGCAGGACGGTCAGCCATCCGGCAAGGGATGCCAGTGTCACGCCTGTGACCGCTCCGCAGGCACCTGCTGCCGCAGGGCTGTAGCCTGCTAAAAACGGCGGCGGCTCCCGCATCCAGAGCCCTGCCAGCGCCAGACCGGCGATCAGACGCACGAGCGCTTCGGCAAGCTGCGAGAGCGCCGTCGGTGCCATGCGGCACATGCTTTCCCGGTAGCCCCGCTCCACGGCGGACAGACAGCAGAGCATCACTGCCGGGGACAGCGCCAGCACGGCGGGGAGCGCTTCCGGGGAGCTGCCTGTCAGACGGAGGAACACGCCGGAACATGCCGCTGCTGCGAGCGTTCCGGCAAGTCCTGCCGCCAGTGCGAAGCGCCTTGCCACGGTCAGGAGCCTTCTTGCGGCTGCGGGATCGTTCTGCCCGAGATATGCCGCTGCCTGCCGTGCCACGGATGCCGAGAGCCCGGTCACGAGCAGTGCATACAGCGGCATGAACAGTCCGTAGGCGCTGCCGAAGTAGCCCATGCCCGCTCCGCCGAGCTGTGACGTGAGCGGGATCCGGAACAATGCACCGAGCAGCTTTGCCGCCAGCGCCGATCCCGTCAGCATCAGTGTCCCCCGCAGAACAGACGGATGACGATGTGCATTTTTCATGGCTGCCCCCCCTTGACAACATCGCTTTTTTGTAGTAAAATAGACATGGTGGCATTTTTTCAGCCGCCGTCTGTAATACTATGCAAAAGGAATGGAATCTATGAATTATGTATTTTCCGAAAAGGTTTCTCACCTCCAGGCATCTGCCATCCGTGAGATCCTGAAATTCACCTCCGATCCGGAGGTCATCTCCTTTGCTGCCGGCAACCCTGCCCCCGAGGCATTCCCGGTCGAGAAGGTACAGGAGATCTCTGCAAAGCTCTTTGCAGAGGAGCCGATCGCTGTGCTCCAGTATGGCATTACCGAGGGTTACACGCCGCTGCGTGATCTGATGAAGCAGCGCATGGCTGCTGCCGGCAACTTCAAGGCTGACACCGAGGATCTCATCATCACCTCCGGTGCGCAGCAGGTCATGGAGCTTGCCTGCAAGTCGCTCTGCAATGCCGGTGATACGCTCATCTGCGAGGCACCGAGCTTCATCGGTTCGCTCAATGCATTCAAGTCCTACAACGTCAACCTCGTGGGCGTGCCGCTCGATGACGAGGGTATGGATCCGGCAAAGCTCGAGGAGACCCTCAAGGCGAACCCGAACACCAAGCTGATCTACCTCATCCCGAACTTCCAGAACCCGACCGGCAAGACCACAACGCTTGCCCGCCGCAAGGAGCTCTATGCGCTCGCTCAGAAGTACAACACCATGATCCTCGAGGACAACCCCTACGGCGACCTTCGCTTCGCCGGTGAGGATGTGCCGTCGATCAAGAGCATGGACACGGACAACCGTGTCATCTATGCAGGCTCCTTCTCTAAGGTGCTTGCCCCCGGCATCCGTGTCGGCTACGGCATCGCTCCGAAGGAGGTCATCTCCAAGATGGTCGTCTGCAAGCAGGTTTCGGACGTGCAGTCCAACAACTTCGGTCAGATGCTCGCTTATCACTTCATGACGGAGTGCGATTTCGATGCACATCTTGCCTCCCTGCGCAGCATCTACAAGCAGAAGGCTGAGCGCATGATGCGTGGCATCGCCGAGAATTTCTCCTCCAAGATCTCCTACACCCGTCCGCAGGGCGGTCTGTTCCTCTGGTGTACACTGCCGGAGGGCGAGGACATGATGGGCTTCTGCAAGAGAGCCGTTGCAGAGTACAAGGTCGCTCTCGTTCCCGGCAGCGCCTTCATGGTATCCGAGGAGGACGTGACCTATTCCTTCCGCATGAACTACTCCACCCCGACCGACGCAGCCATCGACAAGGGTACCCGGATTTTGGGCAGCCTGACGAAGGAAATGTTCGGAGAATAACTTTTTGATAAGAAAGGATCAGAACCATTATGGCAGTTATCAGACGTTCCCCGCTGGATCCCTATCCGGTGACTCCCAAATATCTCCAGACAAGAAACAGCGCACTGCATATCACTCCCGCACAGCTCAAGGGCATCAAGGTCAAGTCCGATGAAGTATACGGCATCGTGATCGACGTACCGATGGGTCCCGAGATCATGGTGACGATGGTGTGCTTCCTCAACGGCGCTGCAAACCTCTACTTCAACACCGGCGGCGAGTATACCGGCGCTTCCATGCGCTATAAGGCTGTTGTACAGGCAGCCCGCAACCTCGTTGTCAATGCAACGCCCCTCAAGGCAAAGGCAAAGCGCACCTCTTCCTTCCCGCTTCCGGTCGGCAATACGCATTTTGTCTATCTGCTGACAAAGCGTGGTGTCTACAAGACAGAGATCACCCCCGGTCAGTTCACCGAGGAGGACAAGGAAAAGCGTGTCGTATACTACCTCTACCAGCAGATGATGGGCGCACTGCGTATGGCGCAGATGCGTGATGCAGAGGGTCTTCCGGAGGATGGCAAGAAATGAGTGAACAGACTTCGGCAACCCCTGAAAAGAAGCTGATCCTGAGCGGCATCCAGCCGACAGGTACCTTCACCCTCGGCAATTACATCGGCGCTGTCCGCAACTGGGGCCCGCTCCAGGACGAGTGCCGCTGCTTCTACTTCATTGCTGACCAGCACGCTATCACCGTGAAGATCGAGCCGGCAAAGCTGCGCCAGAAGACGCTTGAAGCCTATGCACAGCTCCTTGCCTGCGGCATCGACCTGGACAAGTCGCTCGTGTTCATCCAGAGTCATGTGCCGACGCACTCCCAGCTCTCCTGGGTGCTCAACTGCTCGACGCAGTTCGGTGAGCTCTCCCGTATGACACAGTTCAAGGACAAGTCGAAGAAGCACCCCGACGACATCAACGCCGGTCTGTTCGACTATCCCGTTCTGATGGCTGCGGACATCCTGATCTACAACCCCGACCTCGTGCCGGTGGGCGTTGACCAGATGCAGCATCTGGAACTGGCAAGAACCATCGCACGGCGCTTCAACAGTCGCTACGGCGAGACCTTCAAGATCCCGGAGGGCTATATGCCGCCGGTCGGTGCGAAGGTCATGAGCCTCCAGGAGCCGACCAAGAAGATGTCCAAGTCCGACGAAAACCCGAATGCCACCATCTTCATCCTCGACGACAAGGACACGATCCTGCGCAAGTTCAAGCGTGCCGTGACCGATTCCGAGGCGGAGATCGTCTTCAAGGAGGGCAAGGACGGCATCAACAACCTGCTGACCATCTACTCCGCTGTGACCGGCAAGACCATCGAGGAAGCCGTCAAGGAGTTCGAGGGGCAGGGCTACGGCACCTTCAAGCTCGCTGTCGGCGAGGCTGTTGCCGATCATCTGGCGCCTGTCCGCAATGAATATGCCCGCCTGATCGCAGACAAGGCATATCTGAAAGAATGCTACACCCGCTGTGCAGGTGAGGCGCTGCGCTATTCCTACCGCACACTCAACAAGGTCTACAAGAAGGTCGGCTTCGTTCCGACCGAGCTGAGATAAGAGGTCTCTTATGGTAGAATACGAACAGAAACCGCATTATACGATCTCCGATCTGCGTGAGATCGTGAGGCTCCTGCGCTCTCCGGGCGGCTGTCCGTGGGACAAGGAGCAGAACCACCAGTCCATCCGCAATGACTTCCTCGAAGAGGCATATGAAGCGGTGGAGGCGATCGACCTCCTCGACATGCCGCTGATGGAGGAGGAGCTGGGCGACGTCCTGTTGCAGGTCGTTTTCCACTGCACCCTTGCGGAGGAGGAGAAGGCATTCGACTTCGATGCCGTCTGTGACGGGATCTGCAAGAAGCTCATCATCCGCCATCCTCATGTGTTCGGGGATGTCCGTGCGGACGATACCGAGACCGTCCTGCGCAACTGGGATGCCATCAAGAAGGAGACCAAGGGGCAGGAGACCTATGCCGACACGCTCCGCAGCGTGGCAAAGTCGCTCCCGGCGCTCGCCCGTGCCCAGAAGGTCGGCAAGCGTGCCGGAAGAGCCGGCATGGATTTTGCATCGGCAGAGGATGCGTTCAACTGCATTCTGGCGGAACGTGCCGAATTACAGCAGGCGATGGCTGCCGAGGACAAGGCACAGATCGAGGAGGAGCTGGGCGACCTGCTGTTCTCCTGTGTCAACACGGCACGGCATCTGGGCATTGACGCCGAGGAAGCACTGACCCGTGCAACGGAGAAATTCATCGACCGCTTTGCGGTTGCAGAGCAGCTCGCATCAGCCGCCGGCCACAAGATGCCGGAGCTGAACGCTGACGAGCTCGATGCCTATTGGTCAAATGCCAAGGAAGCACATCGCAAGGCACTGCAAAAGGATACAGAATGATCTTGCATCGCTTCCCTCCGGAGGCGGGGGAAGCGATCTGAAAATCTTTTATCAACACCATAATATGATAGTAGGAGGATACCACCATGACAAAGTCTGAACTGATCGCAATGTACGCAAAAGCCCGTGACCGCAAGAAGAAGGACGCCGAGGCAGATGTCTGCTTCATCTTTGATGCCATCCGTGATGCACTCGCAGAGGGTGACAAGGTCGTTCTGACGGGCTTTGGCACGTTCGATGTACGTGACCGTGCCGAGAAGCGCTGCCTGAACCCGAGGACCCGTGAGCCGATCCAGCTCCCGTCCGGCAAGGCTCCGGCATTCAAGGCAGGCAGAGGCCTCAAGGAAGCTGTCAACCCGAAGAAGGAAGCTGAGGCGCCGAAGAAGGTCGCTGCTGCCGCGACCGCTGCTGCAAAGCCGGCAAAGAAGAAGTCCAAGAAGAAGTAAGGATCAATAAGACAAAAGCCGGATCTTTCCGGCTTTTTCTGTAGAAAAAAGGGGAAACAGAATGAAAAGGAAGTATTTGTTCGCATTGCTGTGTATGACGGCAGTGCTGGGGGGCGGGTGTGCGCAGGTTCCGGAGGCTTCGTCGGAGGTGTCTGAGCTGCCTGTGCAGACGGAGACCACAGAATCACCCGCTGCCACGGAAGTGCCTGCAACAGAGGAAGCTGTAACGGAAGCGCCTACATCCGAGGATGCATCTGCCGAAACCAATGCAGCCGATTCGTTATCCGATGCCAAAAATGAGCTCCGTGAAAAAGAAGAAACGGCACGGCTGCAGGTGGAGTATGAGAAAAAGCATTCGCTTTACACCGAAAACGGCGGTATCATGGTGGAAGATGCGACAAGCTGGCAGGATGGCTATGCACAGCTTCTTGAAAGCGGGGATGCAGTCTATCTGTTAACTAATGCGCCGACCGAACAGCCTGATTTGTTTTATGCGCTGCTGCATGTTGATGATTCCGACATTCCGAATCTTGTTGTCTCCAAAGGCGGCAGTTATCAGGATGTCCTGTTCTTCCGCTATGAGGACAGCAAGGTCGTCTATGCCGGAACATGCTGGACGGATCAGTATGACATGAGCTTCTATTACCGGCCGTACCGCGGAGATGTTGCGTGCAACAGCGGATCTGTGATGGCGGAAGGCGTCTATACGACATTCTGGCATCTGGGCGAAAGTGAGATGTACAGCTATGCGCATAATGGCTATAACGACGAGCAGACCACAGCGACCCTGCAAAAGGTCGCAGACCGTTTTGATGTGACAGTCACCATCGAAAAGGAATACGAGGTCGTGCGGTGCATGCTTGGAAGCAGTTGGGTCGCTGTTACACCTGATAGCTCTGGCGGCGTATTCAAGCCCGTCACCCCCGATACCATTGCTTTGCTCTACAACGAAGAAGAAGGAGGAACCCCATGAGACTTGATAAATACCTGAAGATCTCCCGGCTCATCAAGCGCCGCACTGTTGCGAATGAGGCGTGTGATGCCGGTAAGGTGCTGGTCAACGGCAAGGTCGCCCGTGCGTCCTATGATGTGAAGGAGGGCGATGTGCTCGAGATCCAGATGGGACAGCGCCCGGTGAAGGTTCGTGTGACGACTGTCACCGAACACGCCACCAAGGCGGATGCCGCACAGATGTATACGGTGGAGGGCTGAGCACTGCCTGCCGTCTGCATATGAAAAAATAACTGACCTCCCGCATGTACTTAGGGAGGTCAGTTTGTTTTTTATAGCTTGTCTTCTTCGAGATACTTTGTCAGGATCTCGTGCATCGGGAGGTATTCCCGCTTTACCCGGAGGATCCTGCCGTCCGGAGCAAGGAAGCAGTGGGTGCTGGTGCCGGTGCAGCGCACCTCGCCGGTCGCCTTGTCACGTACCGTGTAGGAAAAGCCGTAGCGCAGACCGTTGTACATATTCAGGCGGGTCTCGATCTGTACGGTGTCGCCGAAGCGCACCATGCCGATGTATTTTGCATCGACCGTCAGCACCGGGCAGACGATGCCGGTCGCTTCCTGGTCGGCAAAACGCATCCCGACGGCATCCAGATAGTGGATGCGCGCCTCCTCAAACCAGCGGATGTAGTTGGAGTGGTGCACGATCTTCATCTGGTCGGTCTCGTAATAGTGCGGTGTGCGTTCGTAGATGTCCATGTCATTCCTCCGTGGGGTCAGATGCGGGCTGTTCTTCGACGGGCTTGTCCTTCTTCTTCCGGAATACGACGAGCTTCGAGAAGAAGTAGTTCGCCAGCGTGACAACGACCTGTGCCGTGAACTTGAAGATCCAGTACATCAGCACATTGTCTACGTGCACGCCGTCCGTGGAGTAGAAGTGCGCACCGATGTTCATGATGACCATTTCCATGAACAAAGAGGCGATTCTTGCCGAAATGAACGTCCAGAACTCATACATGAGCTGCTTGAAGCTATGGGTGACGCTCTTGAAGACGTACTTCTTGTTGACGTAGAAGGCGAAGATGACCGCTACCGTCCATGCGATCGCCGTGGCGATGGTCGTCTTGACGGCGGCCGCATCCCAGACGAGCCCCTCCCAGCCCCAGAAGCCGGGGATGGTGAGCCCGGAGATGGGCAGGGGGTTGAGGATCATCTGTGCAACGCCCTGTACGATCAGGTTCAGGATCGTTGTCAGAAGGCCGTAGTAGATATAGATGATGAGCTCTTCGTACTTGTCGTAGAGCTTTTTCAGGGGTGCGGGGAGCAGTTTTACAAAGAACTGCAAAATTTTATCAAACATCGGTAATTCCTTTCCGTAATAGCCATACAGCCTTTGCGAAGCATTGGCTGTATGCGGTACGGTGTATTGTCAGCGCATGTTCTGCGCTATGTGTTAAACTAAACCCGGCGTGCGTCTGCCAGCAGGGGCTCCCTGCTTAAGACATCAATTCGCAGATCAGCTCGGAGAACTCCGCCGGGTTCTCGACCGGCATACCCTCCATCAGGAGCGCCTGGTTGTAGAGCAGCTTGGCGTACTTGGCGACCTTCTCGTCATCCTTGCCGTTGAGGGCGGTGAGCTTGGTGAAGACCGGATGCGTCGGGTTGAGCTCCATGACGAGCTTTGCCTGTACCTTCTTGTCGGTCGGCATGGCGTTGAGCACCTTCTCCATCTCGAGGGTCAGGTCGCCTTCGCTTGTCAGGCAGACGGCATGGCTCTTCAGACGGCTGGACAGTGCCACACGCTCTACCTTGCCGGCAAGCGCTGCGCCCATGGCCTCGAGCAGGGACTTGTTCTCAGTCTGCTTCTCCTCAAGCTCCTTCTTTTCTTCCTCGGTGGAGAGGTCGAGGTCGCTCTCGGTGACGGACTTGAAGGGCTTGTCCTTGTAGGCGATCATCTGCTTGGCGGCAAATTCATCCACCGGTGCGGTGAAGTACAGGATCTCGTAGCCCTTGGCGAGAACGGCTTCTGCCTGCGGGAGGGCTGCGATAGCTTCCGGCGTTGCACCGGAGGCATAGTAGATGTCCTTCTGATCCTCGGGCATGCTCTCGACATACTCGGCGAGGGTGATCGGCTTGTCACCACGGGAGGACTTGAACAGCAGGAGATCCTGGAGGTCATCCTTGTGCATACCGTAATCGGCATAGACGCCGTATTTCAGCTGGGTGCCGAATGCCTCGAAGAACTGCTCGTACTTGTCACGGTCGCTCTTGATCATGCGGGTGAGCTCGTTCTTGATGGTCTTTTCGATGCTCTTGGCGATGGCACGGAGCTGACGGTCATGCTGGAGCGTCTCACGGGAGATGTTCAGGGACAGATCCTCGGAATCCACCAGACCTCTTACGAAGCTGTAGTAATCCGGCAGCAGGTCGCCGCACTTGTCCATGATGAGAACGCCGTTGGTGTAGAGCTGGAGCCCCTTCTCGTATTCACGGGTATAGTAGTCATAGGGCGCCTTGCTCGGGATGTAGAGCAGCGCATCATAGCTGACGATGCCCTCGTTGTGGACATGCTTGTATGCCATCGGGGGCATGTAGTCCGTGAACTTCTCCTGATAGAAGGTGTTGTAGTCATCATCGGTCAGCTCGGTGCGGTTGCGGCGCCAGAGCGGAACCATCGTGTTGAGGGTGTCGAGGCTGATGACATCCTCATACTCATTCTCGGTGCCTTCCTTCAGATGACGGTGGGAGACTTCCATCTTGATGGGGAAGCGGATATAGTCGGAGTAGCGCTTGATGAGCCCCTGGATGCGGTACTGCTCGAGGAACTCGCTGTAACCCTCGTCGTCGGTGTCCTCCATGAGTTCGAGGACGATCTTGGTGCCGTGGGTGTCCATCTCGGTCTCCTCGATGGTGTAGCCCTCCACGCCCTCGGACTGCCACTTGTATGCCTTGTCGGAGCCGAATGCCTTGGAGTAGACGGTCACACGCTTTGCCACCATGAAGGCGGAATAGAAGCCGACACCGAACTGTCCGATGATCTGCTGGTCATCGCCGAGCTCGTTGTCCTTCTTGAAGGCGAGAGAGCCGGAGCTTGCGATGGTGCCGAGGTTCTGTTCGAGTTCCTCGGCGGTCATGCCGATGCCGTTGTCGGTCACGGTGATGGTGCGGGCGTCACGGTCGAGGTCGATGCGGATCTCGAAGTCGTCCTTGCTCATGCCGACGGAATCGTCCGTCAGAGAGCGGAAGTAGAGCTTGTCGATGGCATCCGAAGCATTCGAGATGAGCTCACGGAGGAAGATCTCCTTGTGGGTATAGATCGAATGGATCATCATGTCAAGCAGCTTCTTGGATTCTGCCTGAAAAGCCTTGGTTTCCATAGTATACATCCTCTTTCCTGTATTAGTTTAGCACTCAATGAATAAGAGTGCTAATGTCCGATTCTTATTATACACCATTCCGGCGGGTTTGTCAAGGGGGTCAGGGAAAAAGGCATGTTTAAACGAAAGCTTTGTGGTTCTGGGGTGGGCTGATTGCAAGCCGCCCCCCTCCGCCGCCGTTCGTTGGCAACTCCTCCGTTGGGGGAGGCTCTTGGGGGCGCTGGCGCACCCCGACCTGCCTTGGGGCAATAGTCCCACCCCGCATAAAACCGCCCCTCCCCATCGTACTGGGGAAGGGCGGGATGTTTCAGTCGAGGACAGCGGTGCCTGCCGTGGTGGTGCGCTCTAAGATGCAGAGATTGGTGGTGAGGTACTGCCCCTCTTCGAGGGTGATCTCATCCCGGTGTCCCTGGCTTACATAGCCGTCGGTCACGGCTTCGGTGTCCCAGAGCGGGATCTCATTATAGACACAATAGGTCCCCGTGTACTGGCTGGTGTTGCAGATGACGTTGTAGGTGCCGGGTTCCACATCCTTGCCGACAAGGAACATGCCGCTGTAGGTGAATGGGTCAAGCTCATAATTGAAGTATTCCGAATCGATTTTCCAGAGCCTTGCAAAGGCGAAGTCGATGGACTGCCCCTCCTTCAGATCCACATAGGCGTTGTTCTGCTCCCAGCCGCCGCCGATCCGGCGGGAGTCAGTCCTGGTGTAGGTGGAGTAGATGGAATAAGTGAAATCGCCGTAGCAGGGATCGTTCTCGTCATCCCGGAACTCCCCGAACGTGTCCGAGACCACCATGTAGACACCGGGGGCGATGTCCTCGCCGACGTTGCAGGCGTCTGCATAGTAATCCACGCCCAGTTCGCCGGGGACGCCCCATAACCGGTCGCCGCTCTCGTACATGTGGTGACTGTACTCGTCCTTGCTGCTGTCACGGTCTCGGCGGGACTTCTGCTCACGCTCCCGGAGACTGTCGGGGAGGGAGAAGACCTGCTCGTCATCCTTCCGGGTGCCGGTCTCCTCCATGACGAGCTTCGGGATGAGCATGGACGCTGCCATGATCATCAGGATGAGGATGCCGATGCCCGACAGGACAACATAGAGCACGAGGGGCTCTTTTTTTTCAGGCATCGGAGCGATCTCGGGCTCCGGTATGGGCTCGGGTGCGGGCTCCGGCTCCTGCGGTTTGGATAGATCTACCTTCGGCGGATCCTCGGGGGCTGTCCTGCCGCAGTGCGGGCAGACAGCGCCCTCATAGTCTGTTTGACATTCCGGACAGATCATAGAATGCTCCTTTCCGGGCTCACCAACGCCATGCGGCGAAGGGGTTCATGGATTTCTTCGGCTGCTCGGGATGCTCTGCCGCACGGCGGACACGCAGCTCGAAGACAGATGCGATGGCGATGAGCAGGGCGCCTGCCAGGAACAGGTAGATGCCCCAGTGCAGCGATGTCCAGAACGACCATGTCAGCCGGACGGTCATCACCACCAGCACTGCAAAGCCGAGCGTGAACCAGCGCAGTCTTCTGACGAAGAAGCTGCCGCCTAAGATCGCAAAGCTGAATACCACGAGGATGATCGCGTCTGCCACATTGCCGAAATTCATGCTCGACAGGAGCAGGCAGAACATCGTCAGGCAGTACATCACGAATCTTGCCACATGGACACCGGGACGCATCGTCTTCGGCAAAATGTACAGCAGCGAGAAGATGAACAGATGCAGCGGCAGCAGGTACAGCAGGAGCTGCGGGGTGCGTACCTCCCAGTTGTGCCAGAGGACGAACAGCCCGAACGGGTCTTCCCAGTTGTGGACGAGGATCGTCATGCAGAAGAACAGCGATGCCAGAAGCGCCGGGATGCGGCGGTGCTGGAGCCGTCCGACATAGAGCAGCGAATACAGCGTCAGGAACAGGAAGAACAGCAGCATCGGATGCCAGTCGATCACAACGACGGAGCCCACGATCGGCAGCACGCCCGCTAAGAGCGGCCAGTCCATGCGGAAGGATTTTTCCTGCATGATGCAGAAGCCCTCCGGTACGAGGAAGCGTCCCATCAGTGCGAAGAGTCCGAGCAGGAGGGCAAAGCCGATGACCTGGAATACCGTGCTCCAGGTGCCGGCATTCGCCATGCCGAGTGCTTCGAGACGGTCGGCGTTGAGCTCTTCGAGCATATGCTGTGCCGTGAAGTAGATCATCAGCAGGTGCGGGATCGCCACGGCGTTGAACTTCTTGCGGGTGAAGACCACCGCATAGATCCCGAGCATGATCAGCAGCAGGAAGCCCCAGCCGAAGGGGCTCTCCTTCTCGTCATAGAGGACTACAACGGAGAGGAAGGCGAAGAACGTTGCCAAGATCTCGAGATAGAGCACCGTACCCTTGGTGCGCTCGTGGCGTGCGAGGGCAACTGCTTCGAGGAGGTAGAGCAGCGTTACAAGCGCCAGCGTCAGCGTCAGCAGAACGACCGGCATATGCTCGAACCAGATGTCGAGCGTCAGCATGAAGGCATACAGCAGGAACGAGATCAGCGACCAGGCACCTGCTTTTTCGAGCAGCGTTCTGCCTGTCACATGCGCATAGATCACAGTCACCAGGAAACCGGCTGTGAAGATCCATGCCAGCATGATCTCCATGTAGAAATTGGTGTCCATGAAGATGGGGATGCGTCCGATCAGCATGGCGGCGCAGGCTGCCACAGCTGCCATGATATGCCAGATGCGTCTGGAGAGCAAGCCCTCTGCAAGGAGCAGCAGCGCCATCATCACCAGCAGCAGCGGATACGGGATCCCGAAGCCGGCTGCGGAGAGCAGCGACGTGAGGAAGACGAGCGAGACATGCACTGCCATGAAGGCGGAATCTGCCGGGAGCTTTGCCTTCTTCTGGATGAAGAAGAACACGAGCCCCATGATCACCATCATGTACAGGAACATGGCAAATACAGGATTCTTGAGACCGAACATCGCTGCGACGGCGCCGATCGGGATCATGATGGTACCGACTGCCAGACCGGTGATGCCGTAGGTCTTGGAGATGCCTTCATGCTTCACAAAGCGCATTGCCATCAGGATCAGTGCGGCAAAGACCGGAACGAACCAGAACTTCTCGAAGTTCATCTGCGAGATCTTGCCGCCGATCCGGTCAGGGGTCGCTTCGAGGATGGCAGAGGCGGTGCTGAGCAGAGCCGGAAGGCTGCCGAAGATGCCGCCGTGGAAGGTGCCGGACGAGAAGCGGATATTCGCAAAGAGCACGGCAAGGAGCGCCATGAGGATGGCGGTTGCGATCGCCGCTTCATCGGTCAGGAAGATGACGAGGATGAGATCGAGCACCAGCAGGGGATACAGGACATAGAGGGAGACACTTTCCAGCGGGGTGCCCTGCTTTTTGCGCTTGAGCCATTCTGTCAGCAGCGAGAAGAGGACGCCGAGCAGCACCCAGAGCGAGCAGGCGGTGATCCTGCCTGCCACCTCCGGGAAGCCGGAGCGGTTCACGAGGAGCTCCTCCGAGCAGAACTGCGCCAGGAAGATCCAGCAGCCGCTGAAGCTTGCAAGGCTCACCCATGCCAGGAATTTGTTCTGGTAGCGGTGCTGTCCGTAGAGCGTGGGCAGTGCCACGCTGAGCATCACGGATGCCCATAGGAGCATCGAGCCGTCGCCGTTGTAGGAGAACCAGTCGCCGAACAGCGCAAACACGCCGATACCGCCGATGGCAAGCGGCAAAAAGATACAGCCGAGCAGATAGAACGCCAGTCCGGTCTTCTGGAGCTTGAACACACGCTCCGCCAACAGATTGGCAGCAAAGGCGATCACGCTCGCCGAGAGCAGCGTCACGGCACGCCCCATGTTGGGCATGACATCCCAGGTGCTTGTCAGGAATACCACGCCGCCCAGGAACAGGAATACCACGCCGGCAACGAGCAGCAGCGGGATCGGGGAGAAGGGCTTTTTCTCCTTCTTCGGCATGGTCTGCATCGGGGGCGGTGCAGGGCGGGGGATATAGGTCTCCAGCGGCGGCATCGGGCGCTGCGGCGGAGGCGTGCTCCTCTGCGGCATATCCACCTGTGAAGAATCCAGCGTGAAGGGCTTGGGTGCCACTTCCGGCTCAGACGGAGCGCCGCCGTATAGATTTGTATAGTCGTTAGACATAATGATCCCTCCTTCGTGATAGATGTCTGATCCGTCAGATTTAGGGAAGTACCGGATCGATCGTTACTACAGTACTTCGAGGAGAGTAAAAGGACTTTTTGTGGGGCTTCGCCCCACGCCCCTTGTACTGATTTATGAATAAACCAGTACTTCCTCATCTGATCGGCTTTTCTATCATGTTAGTACACCAATATGCCCGGAAAATTACGGAAAATGATGCACAAAAATCGAAGGAGGGATTTGTTCACTATAACAAGCAGCACTTATCTGTGCTTGTTGGCAGAATTGCTGTAATAGGCGCTCTTGGCGCTGTACATCTCCATGTCGGCGGCTCTTGCGAGCTGCTCGGGGGAGAGGTGCGTGTCATCCGCAGCAAATGCGGCGCCGATCGCCATCCGGAGATGCTTTGCCTTTTCGCCGCTCCAACGCTTGCACTGCTCTTCGACGGCAGCCATGCAGATACCCGCCTGTTCACGGTCCATTCTGGCGATCACGAAGAACTCATCGCCGCCGACCCGGTAGCACTGCCCGAATGCCGAAAATACCGCAGCAAGGCAGCTGGCAGCCCCGCAGATCAGCTCATCGCCTGCGGCATGTCCGAGGGAGTCATTCACCGCCTTCAGACCGTTGAGGTCGATCGAAAAGACTACAAGATCCTCCGGGAGCTGCTCCTCGCAGTTCAGCTCTTCGAGACGCCTGTCATAGGCATAGCGGTTCAGGATGCCGGTCAGGGGATCGGTCACGAGTTGGTGCTCCTGCTCTTCGATATGGTCATCGGCAGCGAGCTGGGCGTATTCCGTGATATGGATATAGAGTAAGATCGATGCGAAGGTCAGCGAAAGGTATGCCGTCCGGATGGAATTGCCGATGAACTCCTGCAGCGCAATGCCGGCGATCACAAGCACGAGGATGGCATACAGGGAGAAGCGGTTCTGATTGCGGTACTTGTTGCCGTAGATGAAGAACTCGATCACAAGGATGACTGCCACGAGCATGTAGACGGTCATGTAGACAAAGTACAGCCTTCCGTGGGAATAGCAGTGGTTTTCGTCGATGTTCACCATCCATCCGGTGAACAGGGAGATCAGCTGGAATACGGCGTTCCCGACAAGGATGCCGAGCAGCAGCCTGCTCCAGAGATTCCGGATCCGGATCAGCCGGATGAGCATCCCGCCCGCAAACGGCGTCAGGATGTAGTCGGCGCATTTTGCAACAGCAAGTGCATAGGCAGGGATCGCCGCTTTGCCGTTCCACTGCACGCCCAGCCACTCTGCACTCGCTGCGCAAATAATCAGCAGATATGCCAGATAGTGCTGGCTTTTTTCCTCCCGGGTGAGCCGGGCGTTTTCTCCGACACAGATACACAGCACACCAAGTGCCATGCAGCATATAATGATCACAGCCGAATAGTAACTCAACTTCGTTATCCCCCCAAATGATCGGTGTTCGCCGGACGCTTCTCCAAGCGAAGCGGGAACACCCCCCTTATGGTCTCATTATAATATAAAACAGCGGGTTTGTCAATCAAATATTGATGTGGAGCAGGTGTGAAAAATCTGTAATGCACCATTGTCTGAAACGCAAAAGAACTGCATTAGAGCAGCTTTCGCTGCGATGTCCTAAGAAAAAACAGCATTGCCCCCTTTGCCGCAAGGCATTGGGGGCAAGCGATAATCGAAGTAGTGCAGTAGCAAGCTGCGAAGCAACCTGGGTGCAGCGTCACGCTGCCTTAGTCGTGGATGATGGCGGGCATACCGTTGAAGGTGATGTTGTACATTTCCTTGGCGACGCTGTGCGGCAGGTTGATGCAGCCGTGCGAGCCGTTGTACATATAGATGCTGCCGCCGTAACGGCTTCTGCCCAGGTCGTGGAAACCGCAGCCGAGGTAGTTGAAGGGCATCCAGTAGTCTACCCAGCACTCATAGCCCTGGACTGCATAGGTACCGAGCTTTCTCGGGCTCTCATGCGACCAGATCTGACAAATACCTCTCGGAGTGCGGCGTTCCTTGTCGGTCTCGGTACCGGATACGATGTCAGATTCCAGTACAACGACGTTGTTCTTGTAGACCCACATGTGCTGTGCGGAGATGTCTACCTCAACATAGGTCGTGCCGATGTCATCAGCGCCACGGACAAGACCCTTCTGCTTGTATACCGGCTCAACGGTAGCGCTCTTGCCCTCACGCATGAGCTCGATGAGCTGGTCGATGGTGGCATCCTGGTCGATCAGCCAGCCGTAGGTGCTGGAGTAGTCGCCGTTCCACGGCACGGTGATCCAGCCGTCAAGGGTGGCATAGAACGAGCGGGAGGTGCCCCAGGTGTCGGTCTCGGCAGCCATCTGCTGCACGAATGCGCCCACCTTGTCACGGTCAAACAGCAGACCGCCGTCATGATCCTTCATCACAGAGCCATCCGGAAGCGTCATGATCCAGTCCACGATCATGCTGCTGTCAACCTTCTTCTTGCGGTCATCAAAGTCAAAGGTGATGTTGCACTTGGCGTAGCTGTTATACAGCTCTAACTCGCCTTGCAGGGTGTCTGCCGTGATCTGCGCCATATACGGACCATAGCAGCCGGAATCCTCCATGTTGAGGATGACCTTGCCGTCCTGAAGCTGCTCGCCGAGGTAGTTCATCAGCGTGTCCACATCGAACTGGTCACCCAGCGTCTCCTTCTCGATCGTGAAATCGCCGTTCTCCTGGCGGACGATGTGTGCATCGGTCGAAACGGCATCGCCCCAGTTATAGTTCTTGATGAGCTTGCGGAGCTTGTCGGCATTGTAGTGATAGTCGTAAGTGATCTGGTACTCCGAAGCACCGAACAGCTTGCCGACCCAGGAATACGGGTTTTCATCGGCAGCCTCTGCCAGTGCGCCGTCCGGTACACTGTAGCCGGCATCGAAATCGGAGGCGCTGAATACGACCTCCTTGCCGTTGTGATCGAGCAGATGCAGATCGGCGGCATTCATGTTCTGGATCAGTGTATAGGAGGCTTCCTCGGTCGTCATACCGGCAACGTCCACCGTGTTCACGAGCGTGTTCGGGAGGAACTTGCCCTTGTATGTACCCGCTACGACAACAAAGCCGATCAGGCACGCTACAAGTACGGATGCGCCGATGCCGCCTGCATAGATCAGCGGCTTCTTCGGATTGCCGGAGATCGGCTTGGGCGTTTTGGTCTTCTTGGCGGACTTTGTGCCCTTCTTGCCGGACTTCTTGCCAGTCGCCGGAGCGCCGGTCTTCTTGGAAGCGGGCTTCACGGACTTGACAGGCGTATGGTGCGGCTGCGTATCCTTCTCGGATGCGGGCTTCACCGTTGCATGAGATGCAGGGCGCAAAGCCGGGATCTCGGTGGTGTCAGCGGCAGCCTTCCGGGTCTCCTGCCGGTGCTCGCTGATGCGGTGCAGCGGCTTGAGCTCCTCATGGCTGACGGGCTGATCGACGAGCCCTTCTTCTTCATTTTTCTGTGCAAGTGCTGCTTTGATGGCAGCCATTTTATCTTCCTGCGCCGGGGTCGGCTGCGGTGCAGCAGGTTCTGCTGCTGCCTGCTCTGCGGCGGCGGCTTCTGCTGCGGCTGCTGCGGCAGCTTCTGCTTCGGCACGCTTTCTCTCCTGTTCCCGTGCAGCGTTTGTCACACTGTTGACAATGTCCTCCAGCTCCTGACGATTCTGCAAGACGATCCTTCCTTTCATACATACACGCCGGCGAAAAAATCGCCGAATTTCCACACATTCTAAGATACAATCTAAGTATACCACATTCCTTGGAATAAAGAAATAAAAAAATGATTACAGTTTGATGACAAGCTGTAACCATTTCGTCATAGTATGCAAAAGGGTGGAATGTATCTGCACACAGGTTGTATATGTTGATAACTTTTTAACAAAAGGCAGCCGCTCCGGGAAAATCTCCCGAAGCGGCATGGTTTTTGGATCAGAGATCTGCTTACTCAGCAGCGACCGGATCAGTCGGTTGTACCGGGATCTCAGCGTCTGGGGTGTTCTTCTCGGTGTCCAGGATCTTTCTCTTGAGCAGAGCCAGGTCGAAGACATCCAGCGTACCGTCGCCGTTCATGTCGGCATTGTTGGAGTTCTTGAGCTCGCCGGAGCCAAGCAGGAACTTCTGGAGTGCGATGATGTCGAGGATGTCAACAGCACCGTCTTCATTTGCATCGCCGTCGCCAAGCACGCCGGGCTGCGGCTCGGTGGGCTCTTCGGGATCGGTGGGCTTCTCGCCGGTCTCGCCGATGCCGTTATCCTTCAGGAACTGCTGTACTGCCGGGGAATCGCTGACAACGGTCACATCCGGGTTTACATCCGGGAGTGCGCCTTCGCCATAGCCGACAGCATATTCACCAAGCGTCTCAACGCCAGCCGGGATGTTGACGGTGGTCAGCTTGTCCGTGCCGGAAAGTGCATACTGGTCGATCTTGGTCACAGTCTCCGGAATCTCAACGCTCTCGAGAGACTTGCAGTTGTAGAGGCAATGGTTGGACAGGGTGGTCATGCCCTCCGGGAACTGTACCTCGGTCAGGTTGCGGCAGCCGGAGAATGTCCAGATACCGGTGGAATCGAGGGAGCCCTCGAACTTTGCGCTCTGGAGATTGTCGCAGTTCATGAATACGAAGCCGCCGATCTTGGAAACGGAAGCCGGTACCACGATGCTGCTCAGGGAATCGCAGTCATAGAACGCATAGTTGTTCAGCGTTTCGAGGCTCTCCGGGAGCACGACGTTGTCGAGCTTGTCGCAGTCATAGAAGCAGTAGCCGCCGATGGTGGTCAGCGTGGACGGGAGCTTGACGCTCTCGAGGTTCTCGCAGCCGTAGAATGTGTGCTCGCCGATTCGGGTAACACCCTCCGGGATCTCGATGCTGGTCAGGCTGGAGCAGAAGCTGAATGCGTTGTTGGAAACGATCGTCACATTGCTCGGGATGGTGATCGCCTTCAGGTTCGGGCAGGTCGCAAAGGTGTTCATACCGATCATCGTGAGCGACTCGGACAGCTTGCACTCCTCGAGGCGCAGGCAGTTGGTGAACACGTCGTTATCCATGCGCTGTACGGTATCCGGGATCTCGGCGCTGATGATGCCGGAGTAGGCGAATGCGCCCAGACCGATGGACTTGATCGTGCTGGAGATCTTCACGGTCTCCAGTGCGGGACACAGATAGGCGAAGTACTGACCGATGATCGGCATACCTTCACCGAACGTGATGGTCTTTAAGTTTGCGCAGGCACTTGCGATGTTGTTGCCCTGGTAGGTCACGCTGCCCGGGATGGTCAGCTCTGTCAGGCTGTCGCAGTGGGAGAAGCACTCATTGCCGAGGGATACAACGGTATCCGGCAGGTTGAGCTCCTTCAGGCTGGTGCAGCTCAGGAATGCATCCTCGTTGATGTACTCGACCTTACCCATGCCGGTGACTTCTTCGAGGTTCGTGCAGTTGCTGAATGCATACGGGCCGATCTTTACGACCGTGTCAGGGATGGAGACCGTCTTCACATTGGTCTTGCCTGCAAAAGCGCTGCCGTAGATGACCTGTACCGGGAATGACAGTCCGGTCTTGTCGTCTTTGATCTCGCTCGGGATCACAACGTCTGCAACGGATGTGTCCAGAAGTTCAATGATCTGGACGAAGCCAGCCTGTACGTACTGGAACTGGAACAGACCGTCCTCCGTTTTGTAGTACTTCTTGACATCCCAGCTCGGCTTGTCAGCTGCCTGCACTGCGACGGTCTCCGCACCGGTCTGTGCAAGTACCGGAGCACTGAAACCGCATACCATTGCGAGTGCAAGCAATCCGGCAGCAATTCTTTTCGTCTTCATGATAAATCCTTCCTCTCTTTGAGTTGAAATCGTTTGCCCTTCACTCTTTCCCCTGGAGCACAGGCAAAATGTACCATATTCTTTTGTCCTCTCACAAAAGATATATACACATTTATTATACCTTACAGGGGGCGGATTTGTCAAGCCTGTACACAGAAAGTTCACATTCGCAGACGTCAAAAAATGGGCTTTGTTTTTGTGCAGAATAGATAAATCCCCCTTCCGGCTGGGAAGGGGGATCTGGGGTTCGTGTGTTCTGTCAATTGATCTCGATGTCGCCTTTTCCGCTCGGGTTGCCGGGATCGGTGCCCTGCTTCAGCGGGGAAGCGGTGATGATGTCTTCTTCGTCAAACTTGGTGATCTCCAGCGTGGGAGCGGTGTACAGTTCTTTCATGGTCGTGTCCTCCATTAAACAAAGCTATAGTCGCAGGTCAGGTAATCGCTGATGTCCGAGCCGCTGCTGACAGTCACGACGAGCAGTGCGCTGTTCTCAGAATCTGTGGTATATGTCATATTGTTGGTCGTCATGCTGGTGTAGTAGGTATGGGATGTGAAATCGTATTCCTGGTTATTCTGGCCTTCTCTGCCGTCGGTCACGGTGAACTCGATGCCGCTGGCACTGTTGAAAGCGTCATCCATCGGGACAACAAAGACAAATCGGGTGTAATAGATCGTTGCATCTGTATCAGGATCGGTAGATGTCGCTGTCTGCTTGTACTGCTTGCCGGTGATGAGCGTGGTAAGGTATTTCGTGTACTCCGCTTCGGTAACGATGTAGGCAACACCGGCATTCTTCAACTGCTCGATCGCCTGTGCAACATTCATCTGATCGGTGACCTCTGTTGAGAGGAACAGTGTATCATCAGTTGTACCGTCAGCCTTGAAGCCGCGGAGCGCTTCGGATACCGAGCCGTTCTGGCTTGCCGCAGCGGCAACGGTAAAAGCGGCGGAACTCAGTTTGATCCCGCTGTCATGAGTTTGCACACAAGTGGCTTTCAGCCATTCCAGCATGGGGGAAGTGATCGTAAATTCTTCGCTCATTGCCGTGCCGGTAAAGACAGAGTTGTTTTTATTTGCGGTCACAAATGCTCTGTAGGTGCCGGGTGCAGTGGGAACAGATGTTGCTTCATGAGAAGTCTCTGTGCCGTATGTGACAGTAAATTCGCTAAGATCTTCTATATCATTTCCGTCGAGTGTGATAGAATCAACTGTAAAGTCAGGATTCAGATTGACGGTTGCAGGGAAGATCTCAACCTTTGAAGCCTCCGGCGGGTAGGAAGGCTGGGTAGGGTCGTTATTTTCAGGAGCTCCCTGATAATAGGAATCAACATCAAGTTGAGAGCCGTTACGCCCACCATTCAGATGCCATGCCATGCCGTTGGTAATGTTTTCCGTAATATCTACGGTCTGATTACCGTTGCCGTTAAAAATAATACCTTCGACGTCAGCGGGGATCTCCGCCTTGTAGATGTCCTGACCGAAATCGTTCTGAGAATCAAACGTCATTGCGGTGCCCGGCCAGGCCGGACCGTCGTTCCAATAGTAAACATTCGGGGTGCCCCAGTACTGACTATCTACAAAGTATACTGTAATGGTGTTACTTGCGGATGATACAAAGACACCGATCAGCGAAGTCATCACCAGGCAGAGCCCGACGAATACGGACAGGGCTTTTTTCAGGAAGTCTTCTTTTTGTAATAGCGATTGAATCTTTTTCATAATATCCTCCTTTGATTTCCTTGTTTTTCAGTTCCGCCACTGTATCGGAACCTATTACCATTATATACCTATTACAAATAATTGTCAATAGCATAATCAATGTTTTTGGGGATATTTTATGTTGCTGTGGGGCATATGGGGTATCATGCCCGGAAAAGGCGGTAAGACGCCTTTAGTCCACGATCTTCGGCGCAGGGGCATTTTCTGCGGCGAGGCGCTCGGCACGCTTCCTGCTGCGGTAGTCGCGTGTCTCCTCCGAAAGCAGATGCCACGCCGCCAGTACCAGCGTCAGCACCGCCGGGAGGATCACCGGCAGGAGCCGGGTGCGGTAGAGGTCGCTCACGGGCTGCATCGTCTCGCCAATGCCGGAAAAATGCTGATCCGCGTAGGCCGTGAACCGGTACAGCGAGGACAGGCACGCCGCAAGCCCAACGGCGGCAGCGCCCATGCTCACCGGGGCAAGTTTCCAGCGCTTCGGCTTGGCGGAGAGCACCGCTAAGACGGCGCCGACGCAGAGCAATATGCCCCCGGCGATCATCCATCCCGCAAAGGAACGGAATACCGCCGGATAAGCGCCTTGCCGGACGTTGTACAGCCATCCGGCAGCCGACATCATCGCCATGAAGCCCGGGTATACCGCCGCTGTGAGAAGCAGCAGGACGGTGAGCAGGGTATGCAGGAATTTCGCTGATTTTTTCATGGTTTTTCCACTCCTTACAATGCTTCACGGTCATATTCTGTCCCGTTTCGTCCATCCTATTACTGTGCATGGAGCATTGTCTCATGTACGGAAGGTTGGTGACAGATGAAACTAAAAAAATTGGCAAATTCACGCCTTTTCCGGCAGCTCTTTGCGGCGGCGGGGCTGGCGTTCCTGGTGCCGGTCGGGGCTTCGCTGTATTATGCGTCATCGCTTGCGGATGCCTATAGCGTCCGGCAGGGCGAGACCCTGCACATCGCAGCGGCGCTCCCCATCACGGCTGTCAGCACCGGCGAGACCGTCAGCACGGCCTACACGGGCGCGAGCCACGATGCGGCAGCACTGCGGCTGTTCGGCATCTTTCCCATCAAGACGGTCGAGGTGGCACCGGCGGAGGAGGTCATGCTCATACCGGGCGGCGAGCCGTTCGGCGTTCGGATGCTGATGGACGGGTGCATGGTCATCGGCTTCGGCGAAGTCAGCGGACAGGACGGCGGGAGCTGCCCCGGACAGGAGGCAGGACTGATAGAGGGCGACATCATCCGGGAGGCGGATCATGTGCCGGTCACGTCCTCCGGCGATCTCCGGGAGGCTGCATCGGCAGGGGAGACCATGCTGCTTACGGTCTGCCGGGACGGGAAGACGCTTGAGGTGAAGCTGACGCCGGTCTGGTCGGTCACGGATGCGGCATGGCAGACGGGGCTCTGGGTGCGTGACAGCGCCGCCGGGATCGGCACGCTGACGTTCTATGACCCCGAGGACGGCAGCTTTGCAGGGCTGGGGCATCCCATCTGTGACCCGGATACGGGCTGCCGCATCCCGCTCGGCAGCGGCGAAGCGGACAGCGTGACCATCAGTGGGAGCATCCGGGGCAGACCCGGCACGCCGGGACAGCTCCAGGGCTATTTCTCGGCAGATGCACCGCTCGGCACGCTCACCGACAACACAAGCTGCGGCATCTTCGGCACGGCGGATGCACTGCCGGAGACGGCTGCCATCCCGATGGCACTCAAACAGGAGGTGACGCTCGGCGATGCGCTGATCCTCACCACGGTCAGCGGCGGCGAGCCGGAGCCCTATACGGCGAAGATCACCGCCATCGACTGCCGTGACGAGACACGCAACATGATCGTGGAGATCACGGATGAGCGGCTTTTGGCGGAGACAGGCGGCATCGTGCAGGGCATGTCCGGCAGCCCGATCCTACAGAACGGGCGGCTCGTGGGCGCCGTGACGCATGTCTTTGTCTCGGATCCGACAAGAGGGTATGGCATCTTTGCAGAAACCATGGTGCGTGCCCGCACAGGGCAGGTGCGTGCCGGGTTTTAGTTTGAAGCACAGCCGCAGAACATGCGCTGTATTGCACCGTAAGTTGAAACGCAAGAAAACTGCATCAGAGCAGCTTTAGCTGCGATGTGATAGAATGCACAGCATTGCTCCTCTGCGAAGCAAGGAGCAAGCGGGCGGTGAAGCGGTGCACCATACTCCGCGAAGCAACCTGCCCGCGGGGGCTCCCCGCCGAAGCAACCTGCCTGCACGGGCTCCGTGCAGAAAAATGGCGCTGCCGGATTACTCTGGCAGCGCCCATTGCGGTTGGTTTTAGTGCTTATCTGTTGTCATCGCTGAAGCCGCTCTCGACCAGCTCGACCAGAGCCTCAACGGCAGCCTGCTCATCGGTGCCATCAGCAATGATGCGGATATCCGTGCCACCAACGATGCCCAGGGACAGGATACCCAGAAGGCTCTTAGCATTCACTCTGCGCTCCTTCTTCTCGATCCAGATAGAGGACTTATACTCGTTAGCCTTCTGGATGAAGAAAGTGGCAGGTCTTGCATGGAGACCAACCTGATTCTGTACAGTTACATCTTTTACAAACATAATCAAACTCTCCCATCTTTGCAATGTAATGCTTTTGTGTGTTTCCTTTGCATATTGTTATTATACATGCATTTTTTCAATTCGTCAACGGCTTTTTGGAGGGTTTCGTGCTTTTTCAGAAAAATTCTACGGTTTTGGCAAAGCCATATAGTCTGGCTATTAAATGTTTGTGAATATTCACTACAGGATTTTGGTGGAATACTGTGTTGAAAGATGATAAATTTCAACATGCAATTATGTGCATGATGCAATAAAAATGGGTGATACTTTACATATCACCCATATCATTCTGCTCTTTTTCCTTTTGTGCCAGATATGTCTCGTACATCTCCGGGCGTTTCTCTTTTGTGACGAGCAGACTTTGCTCTTTTTGCCACAAAGTGATGTTCCGGTGATGCCCCGAAAGCAAGATCGGGGGCACTGCCATGTCCTCCCAGATCTCCGGGCGGGTATACTGGGGATGTTCGAGCAGACCGGAGAAGTGGCTCTCGTCTTCAAATGCCACTGCCGCCGGTAGCACGCCCGGGCACATCCGTCCGATGGCATCCGTCAAAATCAGCGCCGGCAGCTCGCCGCCGGTGAGCACATAGTCCCCGACCGAGATCTCCTCGTCCACGATCTTGTCCAGCACGCGCTGATCCACGCCCTCGTAATGCCCGCACAGCAGGAACAGCGGGCTTTTTTCAAGCAGCTCCACGGCTTTTGCCTGCGTCAGGGTCTTGCCCTGCGGGGAGAGATAGATCGTGTGCGGGCGCTCGCCCATCTCCTCACATGCCGCCTGCCAGCAGCGATAGATCGGCTCCGCCTGCATCACCATGCCCATGCCGCCGCCGAAGGGCTTGTCATCCACACGGCGGTGCTTGTCAAGGGTGTAGTCCCGGATGTTCCGGCAGCGGATGTCGAGACGTCCGGCTTTTCTTGCTCTGCCGATGATGCTCTCGGAGAGGTATGCCTCGCACATCTCCGGGAACAGCGTGGCGATCTCAATCCGCATCATCAAACAGCCCCTTCAAAGGTCGGATCGTCATGATCCCGGCTTCGATGTCCGTATCCAGCACGACCTCCGGGATGGCAGGGGCAAGGTATTCCTTCTTCTCCTGCTCGTTCCAGATGCTGTATACATCATTGGCGCCGGTCTGCATCACGTCCTGGATGACGCCCCATTCCTTGCCGGTGTCGGCATCGACAGCCTTCAGACCGATGAGATCCTGGATGAAGTAGCAGCCTTCCTCCAGCTCCACATCGTCCCTGTCCATATACAGGACAGTGTTCCGCAGGGCTTCCGCCTGCTCACGGGTATCACAGCCGGCAAACTGCAAAATGACCATGTTCTGCTGTACTCTTGCCCGGACGATCTCCACGGGCTTCTTGCCCGCCTTGTCGGTGTACAGCGTATCAAACGAACACAAAAACGCCGCATCGTCACACCAGGGGTAGACCTTGACCTCCCCGTGCAGACCATGGACGTTTGTGATCTTTCCTATTTCCAAAAATCGCTTTTGTCCCATGCTTCCTCCGGGATCAGCCGATCTCAACAGCGATGTTGTCCATGCCGTTTCTTGCGGCACCGGAACGCATGATGGTACGGATGGCCTTGGCGATCCTGCCCTGCTTGCCGATGACTCTGCCCATGTCGTCCTCTGCCACATGCAGATGGAATACGATCACGCCTTCCTCATTCGGCTCGTCCTGGGTGATCTCGATGGCATCCTTGTTGTCCACCAGACCGGCAACGATGGCATATAATAACTCTTTCATAGTGACCTCCAGCTTGTGGATATTTTGGAAAAGAAGAACAGCCGCAGGAGCCGTGCTCCGTGCTGTTTTTCTTGAAATTCGCTTGTTGCGAGTACCGGAGAAGAGGCGCAGATGTGCCTCCTCCCGTTTCGCAGTCATGGGCTCTGTAATTCTTACAGAACGCCCTCCTTCTTCAGGATGTTCTTCACGGTATCGGTCGGCTGTGCGCCCTTTGCGATCCATGCCTTAGCCTTGTCAGCGTCGATGTTCACAACGCTCGGCTCCTTGGTCGGATCATAGTAACCGATCTCCTCGATGAAGCGGCCGTCTCTCGGATAACGGGAGTCAGCTACGACTACACGATAGAACGGAGCCTTCTTAGCGCCCATTCTTCTCAGTCTGATCTTTACTGCCATTTGTATTCACCTCTCACAATTAAAATCATATATATCAAGCGGGGAACCGCATTGATAGCATTTTTGTCGGCTAACGCCGACTCAGGAGGGGCTGCTCGCCCCTCCTAAACCACCCTCGGCAGGGCGGTGACCGCCCTGCACCCGCATCTTTTGTGCAGATCGTTCAGGATAGTTCAGGTGCATTTTGAACGTGTTGTGATTTACTTCTTGATGGGACCAACGCCCGGGAGATTGTCGAAATTCATGCCTGCCATTGCACGGCGTGCCTGACGCAGCATTGCCTTGCTGCCCTTGCCGCCCTTTGCCTTGCCGCCGAATTTCTTCATTGCCTTCTTCATCTGCTCGAACTGTTTGAGCAGGCGGTTGACATCCTCGACCTTGTTGCCGCTGCCGGCTGCGATCCTGCGCTTCCGGGAGGGATTGATGATCGAGGGCTTCATGCGCTCCTCCGGGGTCATGGACGTGATGAGCGCTTCGAGACGACCGAACTGGCTGTCATCGAGCTGATCCTCCGGGATCTTGTCGCCGCCGGGGAACATGGACACGATGGATTTCAGCGAGCCCATCTTCTTGATCTGGCGGAGCTGATCGAGGAGATCGTTCATGTCAAACTCCGAATTCTGGAGCTTCTTGGTGAGCTTTTCCGCTTCCTTCTGGTCAATGACCGTCTCAGCACGCTCGATGAGCGAGAGCACGTCGCCCATGCCGAGGATACGGGATGCCATACGGGAGGGATGGAATCTTTCAAAATCATCGAGCTTTTCGCCCATGCCCACGAATTTGATGGGCTTACCGGTAACGGCAAGCACGGACAGTGCCGCACCGCCTCTGGTATCGGAATCGAGCTTGGACATCAGCACACTGTCGATGCCGAGCGCATCGTCAAATGCCTTCGCCACGTTGACGGCATCCTGACCGGTCATGGCATCGACCACGAGCATGATCTCGTCCGGCGATACCGCAGCCTTGATGTTCTGGAGCTCTTCCATCAGCGCCGTGTCGATGTGCAGACGGCCGGCTGTATCGAGGATCACATAGTCATGACCATAGTCCTGCGCATAGCGGACAGCCTTCTCGGCAATTTCCACGGGGTTGATCTGCCCCATCTCAAAGACCTTGACGCCTGCCTTCTCACCAACGACCTGTAACTGCTGGATCGCAGCCGGACGGTAGATGTCGCAGGCAGCGAGCATCGGGCGATGACCGTCATTCTTGAGCATCTTAGCGAGCTTTGCCGAATGTGTCGTCTTACCGGAGCCCTGGAGACCGCACATCATGATGATCGTGGGCGGCTTGGATGCCTCGTTGATACGGGCATTGTCATTGCCCATGAGGTCGATGAGCTCTTCGTTGACGATCTTGACGACCTGCTGTGCAGGGGTCAGACTGGAGAGTACCTCCTCGCCGACTGCCTTCTCTGTGACCTTGGCAACGAAGTCCTTAACGACCTTGTAGCTGACATCGGCTTCGAGGAGCGCAAGGCGCACCTCACGCATGGCCTCCTTGACATCGCTCTCAGTGAGCTTGCCGTGGGATTTCAGCTTTTTGAATACTTTACTCAGCTTATCGGAAAGGCCTTCAAATGCCATGCAGATCGCCACCTTATCAGAAGTTAGTTTGGATAGAAAAGAGGAATGCCGCTCAGCCGTCGAGCAGTCCAAGCGCCTTTTCGGCAAGAACGGCGCAGTCGCCGTCGCCGGCGGTCTCCCGCAGCTCGCTCAGAACGCCCCGCAGCGCATCCATGCGCCCTGCGAGCCCGAGCTTTTCCTCGGTGTCCTGCAAGATCGCCCTTGAATGCCGCAGGCTGTCGCTCACCGCCTGACGGGTGATGCCCAGCACGGATGCGATCTCGGACAGGGAATAGTCCTCGTTATAGTACAGCTCCATGACATCCCGCTGCCGGTCGGTCAGAAGCCCTTTGTAGCAGTCGAACATCCGGACGAAGCCGTAATCCAGCTTTTTTTCATTTGCTGCCATTGCCATGCCCTCCGGGTGTCAAGTAATACTGCTTTCCATACCTTGAATAGTATACCACACTTCGGGTGGAAAGTCAAGTGACTTGACAGCTTTTTTTATTTTTGGCAGGATGCACAAGAAAAGGGATGCGGGATTGCTGAATTTATGAGAAAACCTCCCGGGTTTTGGACGGGAGGTTGGGGGCTGGAAAAAAATATCAGTCAGCAGAAGCATCCTGTGCATTCTTTCTGGAAAACGGGCAGCCGCAGAAGTTCTGGCGGTACAGGTCGTACTGCTTCGACAGCTCGATCGAGCGCTTATAGCCCTCCTGCTTCTTGAAATCCGACGGCAGCCAGGCAACGCCGGTCTCCTCTGCAATGGCAAAGCCTGCTTCGTTGATATAGGGTGCATCCTTGTGCGGGCTGAGGGTCAGGGTGGTGGCGAAATAGTCTGCTCCGATCTCCTTCGCTGTCAGTGCCGCTTCCATGAGCCGCATCCGGATGCACAGACGGCAGCGCTCGCCACGCTCCGGGAGGTCTGCCATATCCTTGGCAAAGGCAAGGAAGCGCTCCGGGTCGTAGCGCCCTTCCAGGACTGCCACAGGTTCGCCGGGGAGCGGCATTTCCTGCACGAGCCGCCGCAGCTCGGCAAGACGGAACTGATACTCCTCCTCCGGGATGATGTTCGGGTTGTAGAAAAACAGCGTGATCTTCGCACGGTCGGCGATACGCTCCAGGCAGGCGCTCGAACAGGGCGCACAGCAGGCATGGAGCAGAACATGCGCCGGGGTCTCCGACGCATGTAAGATCTCATCCATTTCACGCTGATAGTTGCGCTTGCCGGTCATTCTTCCTCACCGGCACCGCCCCCAGCGGCGCTTTCCTCGGCTTCGCCCTCTTCGGTGACGGCTGTGCTCTCCTCCGGGTGAGCTTCGGCATCGGCAGCATTCAGATAGGCGATGATGCCGTTCTTGATCGCCTTGGCAAGGGCATCCTTGTTGTCCAGGATCCATTGGGAGGTCTCTACATCGTCATGGGCGTCGATCTCGATGGAGCAGCAGGGATAGCGGTTGTTGAGGATCTCATACAGATCCTTCTCGATGAAGCCGCTGCCGTCCGCTTCGGTCAGCTCGTTGATGCGGTTGTAGATGTTCTCAGCGAGCGCACGGCTGCCGGCAACGCTGTCATTGCAGACGACCTGCGGACCGATCACGGAACCGGGAACGCTGCTGTCATAGGTGTGCAGTGCCACATAAGCACCGCAGCCGAGCTCGTTGCCCTTGGTGACCTTTGCCTTGACATTGTCGTCCGGATCGCTCATATAGACGGTATAACCCTCTGTTTCGAGCAGGATGCGCACGGCATCGGCAAGATCTGCCATAGCTGCCTTCTCGGTGACGCTGTCATCACAGGCGAAATACTTGTCGCCCTCGTTGGAGGGGCTGAGGAAGACCGACTTGCTGTTATTCTTGTGGGCTTCGGTGGTCGGTTCTGTGGTAACAGGATCGACGATGGAAGTCGTGGGCTGCGGGGGCTCCTTTTTCTTGGAGCAGGACCGGCAGATGCATACGATCAGGATGATCAGCAGCACGAGCACGATCAGTGCGCCGAAGAGTCTGTCCCATCTTGCCCGCTTCATCAGGCTTTTGAAGTCGTTCCGGTTCTCCATAGTGCAGTTCTCCTTTATCTGTCCCTCTGCGGGGTAATATCCATACCTACTTATTATACTACATGCGGGAGGGTTTGTCAAGGAGAGAACAAAAAAATCCCACGGTAAAAGAATTTACTCTGCTAAAGTGCATTTTTCAGGACAGATCTCTCGACAGCCGCCCCCTCCGCCGCTGTTCGGCGACGGAGGGGGCAGCTTTTTAGTGATCCTGCACGTTGATCTCCTGAAATCTGATCTGCGTAAAAAACTGCGCAGACTGCTCACGAGCCTGCGCAGGGGCGTTTATCGCTTTTTGTAGAGCACGAGCTCGGGGTCTTCGCCGTTTTCCTCATAGGTGCAGATCAAGATGAAGTCCATATTGGCAAGCACGCCGAAGCACCGGGTGCCGCCGAATTCGCACGGGAGCTGGTTCCCGAGGTAGGTCGTGTTGTCATCGAGGAACTTCACCGTATGTCCGTTCGGGAGGCGGTAGGGGAGGTTGACATAGCTGCCGACAAGGGCGTTGAGCTTCTCGACCTTGGGCAGCCCCTCGATGTGCAGCGCATTGATCTCGTCCATGAGCTGCTGCTTGAAGGCTTCAAACTGTCCGCCGTCGCTGAGCTCCTCATAGCGCTTCCAGTAGTCGAGCGTCGGGAGCTTGTCACGCAGATAGGCACGGATCTCTGCTTCAGGTCTGCCGGTGTCCTTCATGTGCGCCACACAGACCTCGATCAGGTCGTCCATATCGCTGTAGGTATAGGTGCCGTCGGCATAGCACCATTTGCAGTAGCTGTCGTTGGCAGAGCCGTCCTTCTCCCGGCTGATGATGGCTTCCTCGAGCGGCATCCCGCAGCACTGGCAGATGCGCTCCTGCGGCGCACCGAGCAGCGTGTTGATGGACACGCCGAACAGCTCGGAGAGCAGCTTCAATGTTTCGGTATTCGGCACCGTTTCGCCGTTTTCCCACCGGGAAACAGCCTGCCGGGTGACAAAGACCTTCTCGGCAAGGGCATCCTGCGACATGCCGTTCTGGGTGCGGAGTTCGTAGAGAATTTCCTGGGTTTTCATGCGGCATCCCTCCTTTATGCTTATTATAGCATAGGAAAGCGGGTGCGGTCAAGCAACTGGCTGTTTCCCTTTGGAGATGACAAAGAGCCCCTCTGCGCCGGCAGAGGGGCTGTGTCTGATATGGATCACTCCTGTGCCTTACGCTTTGCCCGCAGACGGTGGGTGCGGGAGTTGACGAAGAGAAGGTCGGAGCTGTAGAGCTTCAGGGCAAAGACCGTCACAACGGCAAGGAATACCGCCTGATATGCCAGTCCGCCCCAGAAGGTCGTGTAGTCATGGAAATGCATACAGCTCGTGGCGATGAAGGTGTGCGTGAACGGCACGGCATAGAGCAGCAGCCGTGTGCCGGTCTCCATGCTGCGGATGTCCGTGACCATCGTCAGGATGTAGGGGAACATCGTGCAGAACAGGATGGGCATACTTGCCGTCTGGGAGCCCTTGGCATCCTCGACCAGTCCGCCGAGGATGATGGATGCGGTCAGAGAGATGCCGAGCGTCAGCAGGAGCTGTGCGATGACGCCGAGCCAGCCAAGCCCTGTGATCTCCAGACCGAGCGTCTGCACGGCGTTATGTGCCTCGACCAGAGAGGTGAACGCACCGCCGACATTCATGTTGTTCATATCCACGCCGCTGCTGACGGTGAACAGCATGAAGCCGAAGAAGCCGATGCCGTAGACCGCTGCATAGATGAGAGCCACGATCAGAGCGGCAAGCATCTTGGCGCCGATGATGCGGCTGCGGGGGACGGGCGCAGAGAGCAGCGTTTCGAGCGTCTTGTCCGTCTTTTCGACGGCGATCGCACCGATGATCGTCTGCGAGGTCAGCACCACCAGCAAGAACAGCACGAGCGGCATGAACATATCATACATCGCCACGGAGCTGACGATCATGCTCGGGTCGGCATCGGCGCTCTTGCCGTTGGCATAGGTGCGGGGCATCACGGTCACGGGGCTGTTCAGATAGTCATAGTCATTCCCGAAAAGCTCAGCCGTCAGCTCCTCCCGGATGGCTGTTGCAACGGCATCGCACCCGCTGCTGCCGCCCATAGAGAGACTCATGACGGACACGGTCGTCAGGGAGGTGTGGGAGATGAGCTCGGCGGGCTCATGCCGGGTAAGCAGCGAGTCGGTCAGACCGGCGGGGATCTCCACGGCATTCTTCCAGCCGTCCTGTGCAAGGCTTTTCTCGAAGGAGACGCCGACGATGACCTCGTAGCCCTTCGCTTCCAGGCGGTCAACGACCTTCTGGGTGAAGTCGGTCCTGTCCACGTCGATGAGACGGATGGTATCGCCCGAGAGATCCTCCACATTGAAGGCTGTCCGCATGGCAAAGCCGAGTGTGAACATCACGGCGACGCTCACGATCAGACCGATGAGCATCTGTTTGGTGAGCAGCTCGGAGAGTTCCTTTTTCAGAAGATGCATCATACGCCCTTCACCGCCCTTTCAAAGACTTCCTCAAGGGTCTTCGCCTGGTAGCGTTCGAGCAGCTCCTCGGGCGTTCCCTCTGCTAAGAAGTGACCGTCCTTCATGATCGCACCACGGTCAGCGGTGGTCTGCACCTCCTGCATATGATGGGAGGAGAGCAGAAATGCCGTGCCGTATTCATCGGCGCAGCGGCGGATGGACTTGCGGATGTCGAGAGAATTGAGGACATCCAGACCGCTGGTCGGCTCATCGAGGATGGCAAGGCGGGGCTTGGTCATGACGGTGCGTGCCAGCACGAGCTTGCGGATCATGCCTCTGGAATAGGTATTGATCTTGAAGGTAAGTGCATTGCCCAACCCGCAGATCTCCTCGCCCCGGAGGACGCATTCCTTCTGGGCTTTGGGATCCTCGAAATAGAGGCCTGCGATGAATCGCAGATAATTGTGGCCGGTCATGCTGCGGTAGGCGCCCGCTTCATCGGGCAGATAGCAGATGTTGGCACGTACCTTGTCGGGCTCCTTCACGACGCTGTGACCGGCGATGACGGCATCGCCCTCATCAGGCTGTAGCAAGGTCGCCAGCATCCGGAGCAGCGTGGTCTTTCCGGCACCGTTCATGCCCATCAGACCGAAGATCTCGCCCTCTCCGATCGTGAAGCTGACATGGTCGCAGGCGAGCTTTTTGCCGTAGGATTTGGTGAGACCCTGCACTTCAAGTGCGTTTGACATAGAGATACAACTCCTTTCGGATGTAAATTTGATGTATGATATGATGATAGCATAGCGGAGGGGGAATGTCAAGGTTCCGGAGCGCTTTCCAAGAATCAAATTTTGTAGGTTCAGCAAATAGAAAAAGCACTCTTTTTCCCCCACCCTCAACCCCCTCCCCAAGGAGCGGGCTTTTTTGCAGGGGGCGCAGCCCCCTGCACCTGCTTTTTCTTAATCTTGATTTCTCTGGTGCTTTACTCCGCCATCTCCCCGATCGCCGTTTTGGAGGCGTAGGCGTTCAGGGATGCATCGGCTGTGATGCCGGCGAGGAGGTTGTAGGAGCCCTGACAGGCGATCATCGCCGCATTGTCGCCGCAGAGGGAGAGCGGCGGCATGTAGAGCGTATAGCCGTGCTTTTTGCACATGGCTTCCATCGACCTGCGCAGACCGGAATTGGCGCTCACGCCGCCCGCCATCGCAATGGTGGTATAGCCGGTGCGTGCGGCGGCAAGCTCGGTCTTTTCCGTGAGGATCTCCGAGACGGTATGCTGCAAGGATGCTGCCATCGAAGCCGCATCGACCGGCTCGCCGATCTGGTCGGCATGGTGTACGGTGTTGATGACCGCCGTTTTCAGACCGGAGAAGCTGCAATCGAGCTCGCTCCCCGCCACCCTCGGACGGGGCAGGGGATACTTCTTCGGGTCGCCGGTCTGTGCAGCCTTGTCGATCTGCACGCCGCCCGGATAGGGATAGCCGAGCACACGGGCGCATTTGTCGAAGCATTCGCCCGCCGCATCGTCACGGGTCGTGCCGAGGATGCGGAATTTCGTGTAGTCCATGACCTCGCAGAGCATCGTATGTCCGCCGCTGACCACAAGGCAGAGGTAGGGCGGCTTGAGCTCCGGGTGCGCTAAGTAATTTGCGGCGATATGCCCGGTGATGTGATGCACGGGGATGAGCGGCTTTCCTGCCGAGAGCGCCAAGCCCTTCGCAAAGCTCACGCCGACCAGCAGCGCCCCGATCAGACCGGGGGTATAGGTCACGGCGATGCCGTCAAGGTCATGCACCGTGCAGCCGGCTTCTTTGAGTGCCTGCTGTGTGACGGCGAGGATGTTCTCGCAGTGCCGCCGCGATGCCAGCTCCGGCACGACACCGCCGTACTGCCGGTGTTCTGCCGCCTGCGATGCGATGACATCCGTCCGCAGTTTTGTACAGCCCTCGACGATGGCACAAGCCGTCTCGTCGCAGGAGCTTTCGATTCCAAGTATCAGCATGATGTTCTCCTTTTAGAATTAAAATAGTTCTAAGATCAATCAGTATTTGCGGGGAGCCCCCGCTGGCAGGATTCTTCCAATGCGCCAGCGGCGCAAAGGTCGAATAAGGTTCTATGATAAATCAGAATTTGTCATATGAGGTGCTTAATCAAATTAAAATACTTTTCATCATCACTTTCAAAAATATCTTCTCCTGCAAGCATATAAGCACGCATAAGATATTCCACCGCATCATCTTTTCCTAATTCATGTGAACACTGTCCCAAGCGAAGCATTACAAAAGGATTCGTATAACCTTCACCCGAAACATTTGATTTTGCTTCCCACAAATACGAATATGCTTTATCATACGCTCCCAACATGAACCAAGCATCTGCAATAGATGTTTGAAACCACACTGCTTCACCTTGAGCATTGAGCGGTTTATTCAGAGACTCCAATCCTTCGAGCCATTTATGTATAGCCTGAGAATATTCTCCTTCATCAAACAACTTGTTTCCTTCTTCGGCATAATCATCAATGCTTTTCTTTTTGGTAAACAGTCCCATATTACAACCTTCTTTCGTAAATTCCGATTTATCATAGAAAAGTAGAAAAGAACCCGCACTTTTTCATACACAACGGCTTCTCACTTCCACGGGCGTTTCTTCTCCATCCACCCCTGATCGTACCAGTACTGCTTGTCGGCTTCGTTCCAGCCGTTTTTCTGGATCATGCGCATGAGCATGAAAAACGCCTTCGTTTTCAGACCGGGCTTGACTTTGCCGCAGCGGCTTTTGATCTGGCGGGCGAGGGCATCGGTCTTCTTTTCGATGGATGCCATGATCTTCGGCGAGATGCCGTCCCATGAGGTCGCCTGTACCGCAAAGCCGAGCTTGTAGGTCTTCGCACAGCCCCAGAAAAAGGCGCTGTCCGCCATGTCCTTGTTGGTGCTCTTCATCCCGGCGCCGGCGGCGGTGGAGATGCAGACCGCCTGCTTCCGGAACATCCGGGCATCGGGGCGGTGTACCATCCAGCGGTAGCCGTAGTGGTCGAGAAACGCCTTCATGGCGCCGGTCGCATGGTAGACATAGACCGGGCTCGCCATGATGATGACATCCGCCGCATCAACGGCTTCGGTCAGCGGGCGGAGCTTTGCATGATGCGGGCAGCAGGAGGCATCCTTGACGATACATGCCGTACAGCCCCGGCAGAATTCGCCGAAATCCTTCGGGAGGAAGAACTCCTGCACCTCGCCTTGCAGCTTTTCTGCCAGCATTCTGGCAATATGACAGGTCGAGCCCTCGTGGCTCTGACCGTGGATGATGACGATCTTCATATGACACCTCATGATAAAACCTAAGGAAGCACTGAATAAATTGGCAATACAGTACTTCGAGGATAGTAAAAGGGCTATTTGTGGGGCTGCGCCCCACACGCCCTGTACTGATTTATGAATCAATCAGTACTTCCCTAAAGCCGCCGAACGGCGGCGGACCCTGCACTACGCCAGCACAAGCCCTTTGCGAAGCATTGGACTTGTACGACTCCGGTATAGATGCCTGTCCTCATAAGTTCAAACTGCCAGCGGGGGCTCCCCGCTTCATGATTACCGCATTCTCGCGGGGATTCTCGTAATAATCCGGTCGGATGCCGAGATCCTGAAAGCCGAATTTCTCATAGAGTTTCCGGGCGGGGAAATTCCTGACACGTACTTCGAGATAGAAGTCCGCTTCCGGGTGTGCATCGAGCGCCGTTTGCAGGAGCAGCGCACCGATGCCCTTTCTGCGGCAGTCCGGTGCTGCGGCGATGTTGGCGATCTCCGCTTCTCCCGCCGCACAGAAGCATACCAGATAGCCCTGCACCTGTTCGTTTTCCACCGCTGCCCAGATCGTGGTGCAGGCGTTGTTGGCAGCATCGACGAAGTTTTGCAGGTTCCACGGATCGGTGAAGCTCTGCTGCTCGATGGCTGTGATCTGTTCGAAGAGTGCGGTATCCTCGGCGGTCAATTTCTGGATCTGCAATGGGATCCCTCCTGTTTTGTGGGTTACAAAAAACTGCGTCAGCTAAGCCACAGGGAGCTTCTTTGCATAGGGGTTAAGGGCGGCTCTCCGCTTACCCCTTTGCGTCATACCACGTTTCTCCTCTGTTGACATCCGCTGTCAGGGGCACGGAGAGCTCGGCTGCGTGGAGCATTTCCTCGTGCAGGACTTTAGCGGCGGCATCGGCATCGGCAGACGGCACCTCCACGATCAGTTCGTCATGCACCTGCATGATGAGCTTCGCAGACGGCACCTCCTGCGCCAGACGCTCATGAACATGCACCATCGCCAGCTTGATGAGGTCGGCGGCGGTGCCCTGTACGGGCGTGTTCATCGCAATGCGCTTGCCGGCTGCCTGTACCATCTTGTTCCTGGCTTGCAGCTCCGGCACATAGCGGCGGCGTCCGAGCATCGTGCAGACATAACCGTCCTTAGCGGCATTTTCCACCGTGCTGTCAAGGAATGTGGAGACCTTCGGGAAGGAGCCGAGATAGTCGGCGATATACTGCTTTGCCATCGGCACGGATACGTGGATGTCCTTCGACAGCGAGAACGCCCCCATGCCGTAGAGGATGCCGAAATTGACCGCCTTCGAGGCGCTGCGCATCTCGGGCGTGACCTCCTCCGGCTCACAGCCGAAGACCTTGGCAGCGGTCGCCGTGTGGATGTCGACGCCGGAGATAAATGCCTCCTGCATCGCCGCATCCCCGGAGAGGTGCGCCATCAGCCGCAGCTCGATCTGGCTGTAGTCGGCATCGAGCAGGATACATCCCGGAGCTGCCTTGAAGAACTTCCGCATCTGCCGCCCGAGTTCGGTGCGGACGGGGATGTTCTGGAGATTCGGCTCTGTCGAGGACAGACGTCCGGTGCGGGTCTCGGTCTGGCGGTAGTTCGTGTGGATGCGGCCGTCCTCTGCCACGGCAGAGAGCAGACCGTCCACATAGGTCGAGCGGAGCTTGGTATACTGGCGGTATTCGAGGACCTTCGCCACGATCGGATGCTGCCAGCTCAGCTCTTCGAGCACCTCGGCATTGGTAGACCAGCCGCTCTTGGTCTTCTTCTTCGCCGGAAGACCGAGCTTTTCAAAGAGGATCACACCGAGCTGTTTCGGGGAGCTGATGTTGAACTCCTCCCCGGCGGCTTCGTAGATCCCGGCGGCGAGCTCCTCAATGCGGGTCGTGAGCTGTTCGCCGAAGCTGCGGATGCCGTCCTGATCGACCAGCACGCCCGTGTGCTCCATCGAAGCCAGGACATCCGTCAGCGGGAGCTCGATGTCACGCCAGAGCGGGAGCATTCCCTCATCTTCAAGACGGGCGATGCCTTTTTCATACATAGCCTGCAAAGCACAAAGATCCGCATAGCTGCCCAGCTCGTCAAAGCGGCGGACGTTCAGCACGGCACAGACTGCCGCAGTGCTGTAGTCGGTCGCAGAGGGGTTGAGCAGATAGCCGCAGATCGCCGCATCAAAGGCGATCCCCCGGAGCGCCGAGCCATGTGCAAGGGCATAGCGGTAATGCGGCTTGGCATCGTCGGTGAGCTTCCTGCAAGGGCTGTTTAAAAAAGCGAGAATGTCGCTCTCCTCCGCCGTCTGCATGACGTTCGTCCCGTTGAGGACGGTCAGTGTGCCGTTTTGCAGCTGATAAGCACAGGTATCGTCATCGGCGGGGAGATTCCATGCCGTTTCGGTCAGCTCGGGAGCCGCAGCGGGTGCTTCCTGCGCAGCATCTTCATCGAAAAGCGTGGGCTCCCCGCCGCCGCCCAAAGGTGCGAGCCCCAGCCGGTCAAGCAGCTTGTACAGCTCGAGCTCGGTCAGCAGGCGGCGCAGGGTGTCGGTGTCCTGCGAGGCGGTGCGGTAATCCTCGATCACAGTGGAAACGGGCGCATTCGTGACGATGGTCGCCAGCCACTTGCTGTGCTCGGCATCGGGTCTGCCGTCGATGAGCTTCTGGCGGATGCGGGGCGTTGCCTGTACCTCGTCGATATGCTCATACATCGCCTCGATGCTGTTCCATGCCTGGATGAGCGCCATAGCGGTCTTTTCACCGATGCCCTTGATGCCGGGGATGTTGTCGGAGCTGTCGCCCATGAGGGCTTTCAGGTCGATGATGTGGATGGGCGCAAAGCCGTATTCCTCGGTGAAGCGCTCCGGCGTGTAGGGGATGGTCTCCTTGGTCTTGACAAGGCGCACGGTGACACGCTCCGTGATGAGCTGGAGGCTGTCACGGTCGCCGGTCATGACGCTGCACTGTGCCCCCTGCGCATCACAGGCATGGGCGAGGGTGCCGAGGATGTCGTCCGCCTCGAAGCCCTCCGCCGAGAGCACCGGAATGCCCATCGCCGTGAGGATCTGCTTGAGATAGGGCATCTGCATGGCGAGCTCCTCGGGCATACCCTTGCGGTTCGCCTTGTAGGCCGCATCCGCTTTGTGGCGGAATGTCGGGCTTTTCAGGTCGAATGCCACAGCCACGGCATCGGGCTTGACGGTCTCGATCTCCTTGAGGTACATCTGGAAAAATCCGAACAGCGCATTCGTGAACACGCCCTTATGATTGGCAAGCGCCCGCACGCCGTAGAACGCACGGTTGATGATGCTGTTGCCGTCGATGACAAGTAAATGCATGGAATCGTCCTCCCATCACGTAGTCTTCTTCTTATTATAACACATATAGCGGAGAAATGCAACATGGAAGAGAGAGGAAGCCTCCGCTTTGCACAACTGAAAATATTCCACAAAATCTATTTACAAACTCTCTCGAATGTGGTATACTATTACCGTGATCTGATCCCGGATCACGATCACATCATAAGCATAAGGAGGAAACCTATGGAACCCAACAAACAGAAACAAGCCGCCTATGCTGAGCGGAAAAATCAGCTCAAAAAGGCGATGAACAGTGGATTCTGCTTTGAAGCGATCTTCCTCGAATACGCCATCATGGAGGACAGGACGGAATCCGTTCTCCGGCACGAGGGCAGCATCCCGCTTGTCAACAAAAATGGCAACCCGCTGACACTTGCGCAGAAGATCAACAGGATCCGCAGCAGCAAGCCGTTTACGGAACCAAAGATCCGCAAGCGCCTGACACTGGAGCTGCTCGATGCGATGGATGCATGGCGAGTGAAGCGGAACAAGCTCGTGCATGTGCTCATGAAGAACCAGAGCGATGCACCCGAGCTCCGGCTCATCGCAGAGGAAGGGCGTGAGCTCGTCCGGCAGCTGGACAATGCCGTGAAGAATGTCAACAAGCAGTTCGATGCCCGCAATGCCGAATAAAAACCGCCGCACACCGCCGGTCTCACGGGGTGTGCGGCGGTTTTGCACCCTCTTGCTTTTTACAGCAATATCCTGTATAATAATAGCATATACCAAACCAAAGAAAGGCGGGCATCTCATGTTTGGAAATGCGGAAAACGGCTCTGTCACGTTTGACGGCGTGACGATGCAATATATGAAATGCGGCAGCGGGCGGCGGTATCTGATCGTTCTGCCCGGGCTGTCGGACGGGCTGACGACGGTCGAGGGCAAGGCGCTGCTGCTGGCGCCGGCGTACCGGAAATACTGGGACAACTTTACTGTCCTGATGTTCAGCCGGCGGGATTCGCTGCCGGAGGGCTTTACCATAGAAGATATGGCGGAGGATCAGGCGAGGGCGATGCGGGCGCTCGGCATCGGGCGGGCGTGTGTGCTCGGCGTGTCGCAGGGCGGCATGGTGGCGCAGGCGTTGGCGGCGGCGCATCCGGAGATGATGCGGCGGCTCGTGCTTGCCGTGACGGCGCCCTATGCCAATGCAACTGTGCGGACATGTGTCGAAAACTGGATCCGCATGGCGGAGGCGGGCGACCACAAGGCGCTGATGGCGGACACGGCGGAGCATACCTATACGGAGCGCTATCTGCGGTTTTACCGGCTGCTGTATCCGACACTGGGCATCGGGAAGCCTGCGGACTACAGCCGCTTCCTCGTCAATGCCAGGGCGATCCTCGGCTTTGATGCACGGGAAAAGCTGCACAGGATCACTTGTCCCACGCTCATCCTCGGCGGGGCGAAGGATCAGACTGTCGGCGTGGAAGCAGCCGGCGAGCTGCACCGGCTCATCCCGCAGAGCAGCCTGCATATCTATCCGGAATGCGGTCATGCACCGTATGAAGAGGAGAAGGGCTTCTACCGGGATGTGTATGACTTCCTGACTCTACGCAGCGTGGATTGACGACGGAACCGCTTTCGTGTATAATAAAGCTATGGGAACGGTACCGGTCTCCCGTAGCAACAGAGTGCTCCTGATCGGCGGATCGGGAGGAACAACACAGAGGTGATAGTATGGATCAGGTCAGGACAGGCGAGCTCATCCGGCGGTTCAGAACGGAGCTCGGGCTCACGCAGAAGGAGCTTGCCGAGCGCATCCATATCAGCGACAAGGCGGTCTCCAAATGGGAATGCGGCGCAGGCTGCCCGGATGTCTCGCTGCTGCTGGCATTGGCAGAGGTATTCGGGACGGATGTGCAGGTGCTGCTTTCGGGCGAGATCGACAGGAACGAAAGTGAGAAGGGAAATATGAAAAAACTGAAATTTTATGTATGCAAGACATGCGGGAACATCGTCACATCGACCTCCGAAGCGGCTGTGACCTGCTGCGGGAACCGGCTCACGGCAATGGAGCCGAGAAAGGCGGAGGAGAGCGAACAGCTCACGCTCGAGGATCTCGGCGGCGAGTGGTATGTCACGGCGGAGCATCCCATGACGAAGGAGCACTATATCTCCTTTGTCGCCTACCAGACTGACAGCTGCGTGATGCTGTTCAAGCAGTATCCGGAATGGCAGGTGCAGGTGCATCTGCCGCTGTACCGTTCGGGGCGGCTGGTGTGGTACTGCACGGAGTGCGGGCTGCTGTATCAGAATATCCGCCGTCCGGTCTCCAGGGCATAACAAAAGCTACAAAGCCGTGCGGATCTTTGCGGTCTGCACGGCTTTGCAGTATCTGCGGATCATATCCTAAAATTTTTTTGAAATAGCTGTTATATTTCTCCCGCTGCGGGTACTAATAGACAGAACGTTCGATCAGTGTACACGCTATGAGGAAAGGAGGGAGCGCATGGATCCCTTTGCGGAGCTTTATGAAACATACCAGCCGGATATTTACCGGTTTTTGCTCTGTCTGAGCGGCGGCGATGCGCTTGCTGCTGAGGAATTGACACAGGAGTGCTTCTATCAGGCATTCCTGTCCTTCGGAAGGTTCCGGGGGGAGTGTACTGTCAGAACGTGGCTCTGTCAGATCGCCAAGAATGTCTATGGCAAATACATCCGCAGGGAATCCCGCCAGCGGCGCATTGCCGAGCAGCAGACAATGCTGCCGGAGAAGACTGCTTCCGTGACGGAGGAAGCCGAGCAGCGGGAACAGTTCCGGGCGATCCGGGCGGCACTGGAAACGCTCGGCGAGCCGATGCGGACGGTGGCGGAATACAGGCTCGGCTGCGGGCTGAGCTATGCGGAGATCGCAGGGCTCACGGGCGTCCGTCCGGAGACGGCGGCTGTCATGTGCAGCCGTGCCAGACAGAAGCTGCGGAAGATCTTACGAGAGGAGTATGGCTATGAAATATGAATGTGATGTGATCCGTGACCTGATGCCGCTGTGTGCGGAGGGCATGGCTTCGGAGGCAAGCGAAAGGACGATGCAGGCGCATCTTGCCGAATGCAAGGACTGCGCCGCAGAATGGGAGAGCTACAAGGATGGCAGCGTCCCCTTCCCGGAGACGGAAGTCCCCGAGGAGACAAAGCAATATGCCAAGACCGCCAAGCGCGTGAAACGCAAGCACATCCGTCTCCTGGCGGTCGCTGTGCTGACGACCGTGATCGTGCTGGTCGGCATCATGGCAGTGAACACGTTCGTGATCGCCGGCGGTCGTTTCACGGCGCACGAAGCGGCAAGGACCGGCCTGAAAAAGAACCGGTTCACAGGCAACGTGGAGATCATTGATACCTTTTTCCCCGCTGACAATACCGAGAGGATCTGCATCGCGCACTACACGGACCCAGAGACGAACAAAGAACGGCTTCTGAGCACCTACACGTTCCGGGCAGGCATCTGCTGGTTCCTCGGCGGCATCGTCGGCGACATTGAGATCCCGGCCGAAAAGGGCGTGTATGCCGTGACGCATCCGCTGCGGTTCTCCTTTTACGACTGCTATTATTACTATGCCACCGACCCGGCCGTGCAGGAGATCACGCTCACCTGCGGCGATGATACGTATTCCTTCCAGTTGGCGCAGGACGCGGATCCGATCTGCCAGATCTATCTGGAGCATCGCTACAGAACGATCGTGGACGAGACGGTCACAGGCACAGCCTGCGATGCGGACGGCAATGTGCTGTACACGCTGCAAGGGGAGACATGGGTCGCTGAATGAGGCGTGAGAGTGGCACTTCATGCTATGGCAAAAACTTCCTTGTGCATCCTATGCAAGAAAACGATCTCGATTGAGGCAGATTCCCGATTGACATTTCTTTCCAGCTGTGCTACAATGAAGCAAATCCAATGCGAAGGGGGCAGTTCTATGCACAGGAAGCATCGTATCACAGCGCTCGCAGCGGCGCTGATGATGGGGGTATCCATGCTCCCGCTCACCGCTCATGCCGAGACCGTGACAGGCGAACGGGACGGCTATTATTTCGAGAGGCAGACGCCGGAGTACGGCACCTCTGAGATGGAAGCGCTCGAACACGGCAGATTCAACTGCACATGGGATGTCCGGGATTACTGCTTCTTCTTCGGCGGCTGGAAGACCGAGACACAGCGCCCTGTGTCATCGTTCGGGAACATTGCGATCAGCTTCGAGTTCACAGATGCAGACGAGAACAGCGGCTATTTCTGCGGCGCCTACGGCTTTTTAGCGGATCCGGATGTCGAATACTACATCGTAGAGGACTGGGGCGTCTGGAAGCCGCCGGGAACCTACGAGAGGGAAGGCATGGCGAACATTGACGGCGCATCCTACGAGCTCTACAAGATCGAGAAGCAATCGGAGGACATCGCCGGCATCAGCAAAAAGATCACACAGTACATGAGCATCCGCTGCCCCGGTTCGGAGCGCAAAGGCGGTACCATCTCCGTGGGCAAGCATTTCAAGGCATGGGAAAAGCAGGGCTGGAAGGTCGGCGACCTGTACAGCGTCGGCTTGTTTGTCGATGCACACAACAGCGCCGGCAGCATGAGCGTGAAAAAGAACAACATCTACCTCGGCAATATCGACCCGCCGGAGCCCACAACGCCCACGCACACCACCGTGCTCACGGAGCCGGGTGATGTCAACGGCGACGGCGAACAGAGCGTTTCGGACATCATCCTCCTACAGAAATATCTGCTCGGTCTCGATGCGGAGATCGACCTTGCAGCTGCCGATCTCAACGGGGACGGCGTGGTCGATATCTTCGATCTGGGACTGCTCAAACGCCGCCTGCTCCGGAAGCGCAGCGAGAACTGAATACAGCAGGAAGAGTGCCGCTTTCCCGTGAAAGCGACACTCTTTTCGTTTCTATGCAGGATCATGAGAGGAGGAGCTGTACCTCGATGCCGGGAGCGACCAGCTGCCGGAATTTCTCGCCGTCCATCGGATCTCCGGCGACGGCGCCGTAGTGGATCGGGACGGCGATCTTCGGCTGCATGGCATTGACCAGCGCTGCGGCTTCTTTCGCATTCATGGTGAATGTCCCGCCGACCGGCACGAGCGCAATGTCGCAGCTGACAGCCCTGGCTTCCCTGACGGCATCCGTGTCGCCGGCGGCATAGATGCGCTGTCCGTCCACCGTGATGACATAGCCCAGAAAGCCCGCCGACTTCGGATGAAAGGGCTTGAAGCTGTTATAGGCATGGATCGCCTCGGCGGGGATGCCCTGCACCGTGCCGGACTCGCCCGGAGCGAACAGGACGGTATCGGTCATGCCCTCCTTGGCAAGCTGCTTCTCCATGCTTTTCGGGGCGGCGATGACGGTGCCCGGTTTGCTGACCTTGCGGATGTCATCGGGGGAAAAATGGTCATAGTGCGCATGGGTGATGAAGATGATGTCGGCATCGTGCGGTTCGCCCGTGATCCGGAACGGGTCGAAGCGGATGACGAGCCCCGCACCTGCGATGCGGATGCTGCTTTGGATGTTGACGGTGATGTCCGGTCTCATAGCTGACCTCCTGATACGTTTTCTTCCGGCTGTCCCAGTGCGAGGAAGCCGACGATGCGGTGCTGTTCCGGGAGATCCAGGATGCGGCGCACGTTCTCCTCGGCGGAGGTGCCGTCTGCATCAAAGCGCAGATGCATCTGCACCCAGCAGCAGCCAAGACCGAGCGCTTCGGCTTCGAGCATCATGTATGTCAGAGCGATGGAGCTGTCTTCGATCCATGTATCGGAGATGGTGCTGTCCGCAGAGACAACGATCGCTGCTGCGGCGTTTGCCGTGAAGGCGGCGCCGGCGGCTTTGGCACGGGCGAGCTGTTCGAGCTGTGCTCTGTCGGTGATGCAGTGGAAGGCACAGGGCTTCCGGTCACGGCTCGTGGGGGCGAGTGCGGCGGCATCTGTCAGGCACTTTAGCGATGCCTGCGGGATCGGTCCGCCGGAATAGCGGCGGATGCTCCTGCGGCTGCGCATCAGAGCAAGGAGCGAGCGGCTGTTCGGTGTGGGCATGGGGATACCTCCGTTCTGTATGGTTCTTGTAATCCATTATAGCATGGATGGGCGGGAGATGCAAGGGGTTTTTGGGCAGGAACAGAATGATGCGGAAAACAGCCGCCTTGCGAGCGGCAGGGTGGCTGCTGCGGCAAGAAGTGATGGCGACATCGAAAGGGAGCCCGGATACACACATGCTTTCTTTGTTCATAAAAATGTAACAACCTGGAACACCCCCGCACCCGGTTCGCACCGGCGCAGGCAGGGGAAAAACAGCAATTGTGCCCCTGTTTTTTCTTCTGTGACAGCCGGACTCTCAGGAGGTTCGCAGCGTCCGCTCCCAAAAAATCTTGCGTTGCCTCTTGACTTTTTGTACAAACTGTGGTATGCTGAGAATGGTTGCAGCACCTGTCACCGGCAAAGCGCACGAAAGCGCCGCCCAAAAGCGTCCAGGAATGATGCACTTTTAGGGTTGCAACTCACACGCCTCACGGCGATCGAAGCAGGATCAGATCCTGCCAGAAAAACAAAACGCCCGCTCTTTTGTCCATAGCCGGACGGAAAGAGCGGGCGTTTCTATTGCGATGCAGAGGTGTCTGGCGCATGAGATGCCGCATGGCATCCATGAAAATTGACATTCTGCCCATAACATGCTATACTAAAAGAGAACCATTGCAACATCCACAACAGGAGGGAACGACGTGAAAGTCAACGAAAAATGTGCAGCATGTCTGTGGGACAAGCAGAGCCGCCGTTCGGACGATCCCGGCTATCTTGCCGAGGTGCGGGAGATCATTGACAGCAGGCGGGAAAACGATGCCGCACCGTATCTGGTCTATCTGTTCCGGCAGGCGTATCAGCGGCGCTTCGGCGACCCGGATCCCTTTGCGGAGATCAAGCGGGAATACAACGACCTTGTGCTGACATTGGAAGATGAGATCCGGGAGAAGATCCGCTCCGCCCCCGATCCGCTGGCGGCAGCGCTTGCGTATGCGAGGGCAGGGAACTACATCGACTTCGGGGCGATGAACCATGTCAGCGGCGAAAAGCTCCTGTCACTGCTCGATGATGCGCAGCTCTGTGAACGGGATCTGCCGGCATACCGTGCATTTGCGGCGCAGTGTGCAAAGGCGGAGCGCTTTCTGCTGATCGCCGACAACTGCGGTGAGATCGTGCTGGACAAGCTCCTTTTAGAGCAGCTGCATACGGCATTCCCGCAGATGGAGCTTACCGTTCTGGTGCGGGGCGAAGAGGTGCTGAACGATGCGACCGCAGAGGATGCGGCGTATGTCGGCATGGAAGAGGTCGCCCGGATCATCACCAACGGCACCGCCGTCGCCGGGACGGTCTACGAGATGCTGAACGATGCGGCAAGGGAAACGCTGGATCGGGCAGATGTGATCCTGGCAAAGGGGCAGGGGAATTTTGAGACGCTGTCCGGGGAGGGACGGCATGTCTTTTATGCATTTCTCTGCAAATGCGAGATGTTCACCACCCGCTTTGCCGTGCCGGAGCTGACGGGGATTCTGGTGGAGGAGGGGGCGGACTGAGCTGCACCCCATGCAGATGCCATCCATGGATCTGGATCCTGACACAGAAGCAAGGAGATGTTTCAAAGCAGAAGCATCTCCTTGTTTTTTCAGGATGACAAAAATATGTGATAATCACTGCGAAAGATCCGCTCCTTGTGCGATCAATAGGCAGAAGCTTATGCCACATGACAAGAAGGAGAAGATCAAATGGGGAACGATGCGGATCGCTGCCGCCGTTATCTTGATGGTGATGACAATGGGATAGTAGAGGTCGTTGATAAATACCATGAGGGTCTGACGTTGTACCTGAACAGCATCGTGGGCAATATCTGTGTTGCCGAGGAGCTGATGCAGGAGTCGTTTGTAAAATGGAAACCCATGTAAGCTTTCTGCATTTTCAAGTTTAGTAACGTGATTCCGCTCTGATAACCCCAAACAGGAACGCCCGCTGTATAGCTTCACAGCGGGCGTATTCTCTATTCCTGTTCCAGAAAGGCAATGATCCCATCTATATTGTCCAGCACAAACTGCTGCGCTGTTTCTGTATACAGATTCCGGAAAAATGGCTGTCCCTTCCCGTCAATTGCCTCTTCGGAACGGATCCCGATCTGCTCTCCGGCAGATGTGGCAATTTTGGCGGGTGTTTTTCTGCCGATGTCCTGCTCCTCCAGCATGCCGATGGACAGCAGCCAGAGATTGAGTTTTGCGGCAGTAAGCTTCCGACAGTCATTCTCCTTTGAGAAACGGTTCAGTTCATCTGCAATGTCACTCACATAAATCGGCGCATCTGTCGTTTGCAGCAGGCTGCGTTGTCCCTCCGTGATGAAGTAAGCAGGCTTTCGGTGCTTGCGCTCACGGGGTTCAGGCTGCTCTTCCGTTCCGCCGTTGTCCAGAACCGCCGACACAATATCCGCCACATACAGCAGACAGTTGGCAATATGGGGATCCCGGACAAGGTCATCCGATGAGACCGGTGCGCCATTCAGTGGATTGATGCCGCTTGCCATTTGTTCCAGGTATTGCTTGGCATAGTGCATTCGTTCACGTTCGGTCATCATTTTTCTCCTTTCTGTTCCGCCCTCAGATACAGATCCGGCAGCAGCACCGGGATCTCCTCTTCCGTGCCCTGTTTCCGCCACGCCACGATGAACCGCACCTTTGCATAGGCAGGAACATAGCCTTTTGCTCTCAATGCGCCGAGCTTTTCCTGAAAGCTCCGGGAGAACTGCACAACTGCGATGCGCTTTCCGTTTACTTCCAGACAGAGCTGCTTCCCGTATACTTTAAGGAGCTGCCCGCTGTTGACCTTGAACAGCAAATCTTTCTGGTTGATGCCAAAATCAAGGAACACATCTCTGTGCCCGAGCTGCACCAGAAGCTCCTCCGGTGCCGCATAGGCTGTATCATCCTGCCGGATGTCCGCCGCATCGGCACAGAATGCATCCATGACCGCACCGCATCCATGAATGTGCAGCAGATCTTTGGCACGGGTCATGCCGACATAGAGCTTGCGGCGTTCCTCGTCATTCGCTTCATAATTCCCGTCAAGCAGCATGTAGACGCTCTCAAATTCCCGTCCCTTTGCCTTGTGGATGGTCGAGACTGTTACAACGCCCTGCTCCGTTTTGCAGAGATCCTCCATCCTGGATTCGTGCAGGAACATCTCCAGATCGCTCCGGTACATGCGGTCATGCGTCGTGCGGAAACCGTCAAGGATCTCCGTGACGAGCGGCACCGCATCGCTTTTCTCATAACGCTCTTTCACCAGCGCAAGGGCAGTGTTCCACGCTTCTTCCTCGATCACAGCATCCTCGGAATACTCTGCCAGCTTTTTCAGGAAGAACCGTATCTCTGCAATGTTGTAGAGGTCGAATCCATCCATCGACTGAATGAGCCGTGCTGGTATCTTTCGCCGGCGCAGCAGGCTCAGCACATTCAGCGCCGTCTGGTTGGTTGCTGTCAGGATGCAGGCGTTGCCGGTGTCATGCGTTTGCAGCAGATCCTCCACGACCGCCTGCTCCATCTGCGGGCAGCTATGCCGGATGTACAGGACCTCGCCCTGCGCCTCGCGGACAGGAACGATCGGCTGTGATTTCATGCGCTCTGTGATCGTCTTGGCAAAACGATTGGCGGCGTCTACGATCTCCGGCGTGCTGCGATAGTTTTCGAGCAGATCATACTGCGCTGCGCCATACTGCTCAATGAGCTTCCGCATGTAGCCGGAATCCGATCCGCGGAAGGCAAAGATGTTCTGGTCATCGTCCCCGACTGCGATCACACGCATGTCCTCGTTGCGCTCCATGAGGGCTTCGATCAGTGCAAATTCATTTGCATCCATATCCTGCGCTTCGTCGATGACGAGCACCTGCTTGGCGATGCGGCTGCTTTCCACCTCACCAGCACGGATGAGCTCTACCGCATCATGCACGACATTTTCAGATCCCTGCAAAGAACCGGGTTTTCCCAGCAGATCAAAACAGTAGGAATGAAATGTCTTGATCTGCATGAAGGCTGCTGCGTTGCCGATGAGCTTTTTCAGCCGCAGCTTGAACTCGATCGCAGCCGCACGAGAGAACGTCACCATCAGCAATTGCTCATGCTTGACATCCTCCAAAATCAGGAGCGATGCCAGCTTATGCACGAGCACTTTCGTCTTGCCGCTCCCGGGACCTGCTGCAACGACAATGTATCTGGAGGTGCTGTCAGCAATGATCTCCTTCTGTGTGGGAGAAAGCTCCTCCACCAGCTCTTTGTATTTTGCCGGCGTGATGTTGCGGGTGATCTCATCTGCACGATCGCCGTCAAAATAGGTTTTCAGGAATTTCCGGTAATCCATCTGGAAATAGTCACTGACGAATTGCAGCGCTTTCTGATAGTCCTTCACCATCATATTGGCAAATTCTCCGACAATGTGGATCTGCTGGATCTTCTGCTGATAATACTCGTTGAGCTGCTTGTAGTCCTCCACCTTGTAGCGGATCTTGTTATCAAGGATCAGACGCCGGAGCTCCATACCGCTGTACAGTACCAGGAATCCGCCCTCGAGCTTCATGGCGCCGATCTTGGCGAGGAACAGCAGTGCATCCTCGACCAGATCTGCATCCACGGGTACCAGTGCAGACTGGTTATATGCAGCCATCAGCTCCATGACAGAAAACAGCGTGAGGGACATTTCACGCTCCGGATCGGAAAACCGGCTTTTGGCATACAGATACTCGACGATAAAATCCGAGACGTCACGGCAGCTCTGCCGTTTTTGTCGGATCTCCTCGTAGGAGAATTTCGGATCCAGCAACGCCTGCTGTGTATAGGCGTCGTATTTCTGCTGCACGTAGCCGCGGATGTGCCAGTAGAAAAAGAGCGTCCGGATGGCTTTGACAGAGGTACCGGGGATGTGCGCTGCCTGTGCCTTTTCGTTGAGCAGCTTCAGGCTGATCGAGTTGCCTGTCTCCGGAAGTATTTGCAGCAGATACTCCTCCAATGCCGAAAAACGTTTCAGGATAAGCAGCGATTTGTTGACCGTATCACTTCGCTGGATATAGGCGCTCAGATCCTTGGCATCGGCAAGCAGCCCTTCCTCCCGCAATGCCTGCACAAGAGAAATGACATCCCGCTTTTCCATCCCGAGTATATCTGCCAGATAATCCACACGGGATTCGGCATCATCATGCCCGGCACCTGCATAGCTTTTGGCGTGCATCAGGGATTTCATGATACGTGCTGCCTGCTCCCGCTCTGCATCGGTAAACCGTGCGGATGCCTCCAGAACGGCTCTTGCCTCGATCATGGACTTCACCTGGATGCTGGTGGAATAGACACGCGGTACGTTTTTGCCGCGCTTGACATAGCCGGCATTTTCGAGCGCCTGGATCGCTGTCGTGATGCGCGTCTCCATCTCGGAGCCGGAATCGTCCCAGCCGGCTTCCCGTGCGATCTCAAGCGGTGAGCAGCATACCTGCGGGCGTGTGCGTGTCAGATTCTTGATGGCTCGCCATACCTGCTGGATCTCGCTGATGCTGAGCTTTGTCTGGTTCAGCATGATGAAATGCTTGTCCAGATCGGCATCATGATACAGCACATAGCACTCCGCCTGCAAGCTCTGGTCACGTCCGGCTCTGCCGGCTTCCTGCACGTAGTTTTCGAGCGAATCGGAGATATCATAATGCACCACGAGCTTGACATTCGCCTTGTCCACGCCCATGCCAAATGCCGAGGTCGCTACGATGATCTGCACCTCGTCATGGATGAATGCCTCCTGATTTGCCTGCTTTTCGGAGCTGTCCATTTTGCCGTTGAACGGACGTGCCGAGAAGCCGTCTTTGGTCAGTTTATCCGCCAGCTCACGGGTGCGCTTGGTGCGTGATACATAGACGATGGTCGGGCAGTCCTTTGCCTCGATCAGGCGGCGGAGCGCCTCATATTTCTGCTCATCCGTCTCCTGATACAGCACTTCATAGCGCAGATTGGTGCGGGCTGCATCCGTTGCATAGAGCTGCAAGTCCAGCCCCAGTTTCTGCCGGAAATAGTCCTTGATGTCGCTGATGACCTTCTGCTTGGCAGTCGCCGTAAAGCAGGAAACGGGGATGGCATTCTGTGAACCCTTCTTCTCCTGCAATTCCCGCAGAAATTCTCCGATGTAGAGATAATCGACACGGAAATCCTGCCCCCACGCCGAGAAACAGTGTGCTTCATCAATGACGAACCGTGCGATCGTCCGCGACAGGAACAGGCGCTCGATTGTCCGGGAGCGCAGCGATTCCGGCGAGATATAGAGCAGCGTTGCCGAGCCGTTTTCGACACGTTCAATGGCATTCTGACGCTCGATGGGACTGAGCAGCCCGTTGATGGTGACGGCTTCGGCAATACCTCTGCCTTCGAGGTTATCGACCTGATCCTTCATCAGCGATTGCAGCGGAGAGATCACAACTGTCAGCGCATGAGAGGATTCTCCCGCCATGAGCGCCGGGATCTGGAAGGTCAGGGATTTGCCGCCGCCGGTCGGAAATACAGCCAGCAGCGACTCATTCCGGATCGCCGCATGAACTGCTTTCTCCTGCAACGGCTCGCCGTTGTAAGTCCGGAAATCGTCATAGCCGAAATAGTGCTTCAAAGCCCGCTTCGGATCCAGTGCATTCCGGCAATAGCTACATCCGCCGCACGGTGTGCCCCGCAGGATGCGCATCACGTAGTCCACATTCGGATAATTCACATGCACCCAGTGCGGGATGACGGAATAGCGGTCAGTCGCCGTGATGAGCGCCAGACAATAGGCAAGCTCGATGGGATAGTTCCGGATCAGCGTTGTCAGATCAGCATTGTCACAAATCTGATCCTGAAAGACTGTGCGGATGAGCGGCTCCGGTTCAGCCGCATCCGGATGTTCTGCATACTGAAAGAAGCCTGAAAAAGCCGGATCTCCTTGCAGCAGTCCGGCATAGATCTCCTGCATGTCAGACGGCAACGCATGGAATGCCGCCAGCTCATCAAGAAACAGTGTCTGTGCTTTCTTCGCATCGTTCACAGGATTATTCAGCTCGTCCGATTGCAGCTTGTCATCTTTCAGGAGTGCATGATACGGGCGGTTCGGGAACAGCAGGGGAGAGAGCATCAGCGTGTCGATCGCCTGTGCGCCGTCCGGCAGAGTGATGTATTGCAGATCATGCCGGAGGATGTTGTGCCCGCACAGAAACGCAAAGTTCGCAGCAAATGCCTGAAACATCTGCGCAGAATGCGTATGCAGCGTGTCTCCGCTCTCCGACAATGCACCGTAATCATCGACGGTATTCGTCTCCGGATCAACTTCAAGGTCGATGAAGACGATGGAACGGTCTGACAAGGATCCCCCTCCTTTCTGGCTGGTATTGGTTAGGTTTATTATAGCATAAAATCGGCTCAAAGTCCAGCGCATTATATGAACTTTTTCGTTTTATATGCTTTTTCTTTCGGTATTACGGCTTTTGCGAAACTCCCGTGAAATCATATAATTGACTTCTACCAGAAATTTCTACCTTTTTTTCTACCAAAATCGCTCTTTTTCGATTCTTTCTATTTCGTCCTCGGTTTTGTCACAGTATATTATATAATTACACGGCTGCGGGCTGTGACTTGTCCGCAGAGGTATCTTTCTTCTTTTTTCTGCTGTTTGACTTCTTGGGTGCTTCTTCCGGCACAGTCTCTTTTGTGTCGGTGGGAGCATCTTCTTTTTTTCCGCTGAGAACTCTTGCAATGGTTTCAGCCGAAGTGACCTTAGCATGATACTCCAGATGGCTATAAAGGTTTGCCGTGATATTAAATGTCGCATGACCGAGCCATTCCTGAATTGCCTTCATCGGAATACCATAAAATGACTTGAATATGCGCTTTCTGTTATCGTCTTTCCCCATAGAAATACGGCACTCCCAGCGTCCGTCTACACGTTTATATGTGGTCATATCGTTACCTCCATAATAATTATTAAGTATATTCTATCAAATCACAAAAAACGCTGTTAAATCATTGACATACAGGCGTTTTTCTGGTATAATTTATAGTGTATAGGTATATTCGCATACGGCATTTTTGCCTGTATCGTCAAATTATATATGCTAAAATAAAACTGAGCCACTTTGGCGCAAAATGATAATAAAAAAGTGAGCCACTTAAAACAAAAATCCT
>JAIKWY010000078.1 GCA_024684395.1 Oscillospiraceae bacterium | reverse complement strand
GAGCCGTCAGACATAGGCATAAAAAACATCCTGTCTTTTGCAAGACAGGATGTTTGGTGGGAGAAGATGGATTCGAACCATTGAAGCACGAAGCAACAGATTTACAGTCTGCCCCCTTTGGCCACTCGGGAATTCTCCCATATGAAATTGTTGGAGCTGGTAGACGGACTCGAACCCCCGACCTGCTGATTACAAATCAGCTGCTCTACCAACTGAGCTATACCAGCATCCAGTGCGATTCAAGCGTAGCGCCTGACAACATGATATATTATACCACATCAAAAACCTTTTGTCAAGAGGTTTTTGAAAAAATATTTTCGGAATGAAAATGCGATTTCTGCGAAAAATAGGACATTTCCGGAATTTGCCATAGAACGGCATGAAAAGTCGTTAAAATTGCACAAAGAACGGGGCTGATACGGTTCTGTTTTTCGTTACTGTTCCATAGGAGTTTTGCTTGACATTTCCCGAAAAAAAGAGTATCATAGTAATAATATCTTTTAAAAGCACTACTATAAATAATGTGGAAAGGATGATTTGCAATGATGACTGAAAGCGCAAAATTCCGGAAAGAGGGTCTGACGTTTGATGATGTTCTGCTGATCCCCGCCAGATCGGAGGTCACTCCGAACATGGTCTCTCTCGGCACCCGTCTTGCCGGCGATATCCACCTGAATACGCCTATTATGACCGCTGCTATGGACACCGTGACGGACTCCCGCATGGCGATCGCCATTGCCAGAGAGGGCGGTATCGGCATCATCCACAAGAATATGAGCGTTGAGCAGCAGACCGACGAGGTGGACAAGGTAAAGCGCTCTGAGAACGGCGTTATCGTGGATCCGTTCTCCCTGACCGAGGACAAGCTGGTCGCTGATGCTGATGAGCTGATGGGCAAGTTCCGCATCTCCGGCGTTCCGATCGTGGACGGCGAGGGTAAGCTGGTGGGTATCATCACCAACCGTGATATGCGCTTCCTGAACGATTTCAGCGAGAAGATCGGCAATGTCATGACCCGCCGTGAGAAGCTCATCACTGCGCCTGTGGGCACGACCCTGAAGGAGGCACAGAAGATCCTGAGCGCCAACAAGATCGAGAAGCTCCCGCTGGTCGATGAGAACGGCTATCTGAAGGGACTCATCACCATCAAGGACATCGAGAAGGCTGTCAAGTTCCCGAACTCCGCAAGAGATGCCCGCGGCAGACTGCTCTGCGGTGCCGGCATCGGCATGACTGCCAACATGATGGAGCGTGCTGCGGCACTGATCGACGCACAGGTGGATGTACTGGTGCTCGACTCCGCACACGGACACAGCGCCAACATCATCAACGCCCTCAAGAAGCTCAAGGAGGCGTTCCCGCACACACCGATCATCGCCGGCAATATCGCAACGGCAGAGGCTGCCGAGGAGCTGATCGCTGCCGGTGCAGACTGCCTGAAGGTCGGCATTGGTCCGGGCTCCATCTGCACGACGAGAGTCGTTGCCGGTATCGGCGTTCCGCAGATCACTGCTGTGTATGATGTGGCATGTGTGGCAAAGAAGCATAATATCCCTGTCATCGCTGACGGCGGTATCAAGTACTCCGGCGACATCGTCAAGGCACTGGCTGCTGGTGCGGATGTGGTCATGCTCGGTTCTCTGCTCGCAGGCTGCGAGGAGGCACCCGGCGAGACCGAGATCTACCAGGGCAGACAGTTCAAGGTATACCGTGGCATGGGCAGCCTTGGTGCTATGGCAAACGGCTCCAAGGACAGATACTTCCAGGAGGGCGCCAAGAAGCTCGTTCCGGAGGGCGTTGAGGGCCGTGTACCGTACAAGGGTGCAGTGGCTGACACCATCTTCCAGCTCATCGGCGGCATCCGTTCCGGTATGGGCTACTGCGGTTGTGCGACTATCCCGGAGCTCTGGGAGAAGGCAAGCTTTGTCCGCATCACCGGCGCAGGCTTGAAGGAAAGCCATCCGCACGACATCTATATCACCAAGGAAGCCCCCAACTACTCCGTCCAAATCTAAGCCCGGAGCCCGGGCAGGCAGGTTGCTTCGCAATTTGTTACTGCACTGCTTCGTTTACCACATGCCCCCAACGCCTTGCGGCGAAGGGGGCATCGTTGTGCTTTTTCAGACATCGCAGCCATGCGGCTGCTCCAATGCAGTGCTTCGGGGGTTAAGACAAAGGTGCATCAAGATCGTTTTTTTGATCAAACTTTTTTTTCGCAAAAAAAGTTTGCAGGGTTCCAAGGGACAGAGTCCCTTGGTCGCTCACCGCAGTGAGCGAAATCTCCATCACGCACAAGAAGCGCCGGATCATCTGCCCGGCGCTTCTTTTTATCGGAAAGCAGGAGCTGTGCTTTCCGAGTGCGAAGCGGGCGAGTCAGAAGGACATCTCCCTCAACGGGGGATGCCACCCCCTTTCCGGCGAGCACATTTCTCTGCTACGTATAGTTTATGCAGAAAATGTCGTTTTGCGCCCGGAAAAAAACGGAAACTGTCGGTTGATGTTGTGACAACCTTAATATTTTCAACTAACCATGTCTAAAAAATGTAAACAAATTGAAACTTGATTTGTCACACGATCTATGTTATACTATTAGTTGATAGAAAAAGGGTGCGCTTTTGAGGATCGGGGATCTTCAAGGGCGAATCGTAATTTTTAAGGAGGCATATCGTATGACGTTATCGCTTGGTCTGATGATCGGCGGCGCACTGGCGGCAGTGCTTGGTGTAATTCTGTTGTTGACAAGAATGGGAACGGTGAAGCTGCTCGGCGGTCTGGTGCTGGCAGTGATCGGTCTTGGTGCAGTGGGTGTCGGGTATACGCTCGACCAGCATTCGCTCGAGACCTATTCGGTGGTAGAGGCGATCCCGATCTCGACCCGGGTCGATGAGGACTGCTACCGTGTCACGCTCAAAAGTGAGAACGGCGTGGATACCTGGATCTATGTCAACGGCAATCAGGTGATGAACTATCAGGTCGGCAACAAAGTGACCTTGCAGAAAAGCGTGGTCAATTCGCTCCGTGAACGTGAGGCAGAGTAACAAGAACAGCCCCCGAAGGCAGGAACCTTCGGGGGCTGATTTTTATGTAGGATCAGAGAGGGAGCATGATACGATCCCCTTTTATCTTGATGGACAAGTAAGGCTTGCCCCCTTGACCCGCTTGATCTTTTATGTTTTGAGGATCAGTATGAGCTCCCGCAGATCTTCGGCGTGCAGCGGGGTCAGGCGGCAGATCTCCGCCCATTCCTCATCGGGGCAGCTCGCATCGTGGACGGCTGCCACGGGAAAACCGCACTGTACAGCCATCTGCACACAATGCAGCGCATCCTCGACGATGAGCGTTTCCGCCGGCTTGGTACAAAGCAGTGCGGCGGCACGTTCATACATGGCGGGGGTGGATTTGCTGCCGGGGACGTCCTCGGCGGTGAGCAGAAACTGCATCCGACCGAGAATGCCGAGCCGCTGCATGGCGGCTGTGGCGGAGCTCCGGTAGGTCGCCGTTGCGACGCCGTAGGGGATGCCCGCTTTGTCGAACATGTCCAGGAACTCTGTGACATAGGGCTTGAGCGGGATACGCTCCGTATAGTATTCCGCTGCCATCTCCTCGATGCGGCGGATGACGCTTTCGGGCGTGTTATGGCAGATGTCAAATTCCCGGATGAAAAAATCTGCCCATTCCTCCATCGACATCTTGCTGACCTGCTCGGAGAGCCCTTCCGGAAGGGTCAGACCGTTTTCCTCAAAGAAGCGCACGTCGATCTCGTGCCAGATGGGCATGGAATCCAGGAGCGTGCCGTCCATGTCGAGGATCACGCCCCGGTATACCGGCGCCCTCATGGCTGTTTCTCCATGATGATGCGGGCACGGAAGTCCGCATCGGCAGAGGAGATCGTCCCCTGTGCGAGCCCGTAGACCTGCGAGGCATGTTCCTCTGTCTGCACGACGGCTTCACAGGCGGGATCGGTGTCCCGGAGCTGTGCAAGGGAGGTGCTGATGGGGATGGCGGCTTTCTTCTGCGCCGCAGCCATGAGCTCACGCCCACGCTCATTGAACGCAAGTACCCGTGCATAGGGCGGCTCGGCGGGCAGCATTTCCTTGCGGATGCCGATCAGCGCACCCATCACGATGCGGCGGATGCGGGACATGGTATAGCACCGGGTCTTGACCTGTGCCAACAGATCTTCGAGCGAATCGGCATTCCGGGCGGCATAAAAGCGCCCTGCAAGCTGCTCGGGCATATCCGGCACGGCAAGCAGCTCCTGCTGGGAGATGGTGCGCATCCGGTAGAGCGCCACCCGTTCGAGACGGCGGAGCGATGCCGTTTTCCCCTCGCTGATGCGTTCGGAGAGACAGCGGGCGGCATAGTCCGGCATGTACTGTGCAGGATCCTGACCGCCTTCCATGACGGTCTGGCGGATATGGCTGGCGCTGGCAAACTGCGCATCGGGCGTCGGGCTGTCGTGCATCGCACCTTTGCGGGGAATGGTATAGGCGGAGAAGCTGACCTGGCGGCGCAGCATCGCCTTCCTGTATTCGATGGCAAGGAGGTTGTTGGGATCCTGCATCAGAGCGGATGCCGCCTCGCCGCAGTCCTCACGGACAGCTTCACAGACGGCGGCAGGGTAGGATAGCCCCTGTTTCATGCGCTCCCGGATGCTGCCGTGCTGTGCGGCGGCGATGGAGGCTTCGGTGAGGTGGTCGATGTCCTCAATGTTACCCGTGGAGCTGCCGAAGCTGAGCTCGTCTGCGATGCCGAGCCGGTCGATGAGGGACACGGCACCGGATGCATAGTTCTCCGCTGCGGCGCAGGAAAACGGCGTGGGCAGCTCGATCACAAGGTCGGCGCCTGCCATGACGGCAAGGTGCGCCCGGTCGAACTTGCTGAGCAGTGCCACATCGCCACGCTGGACGAAATTGCTGCTCAGGATGCAGAGGATATGGGTGGCTCCGTGGCGGCGTGTCTCCTCGATATGATGGACATGACCGTTGTGGAGGGGGTTGTATTCACAGATGATGGCGCTGGTCTTCATGCATGGCTCCTTTGGCTGCGATGTCACAATATGCGGTCAGAGCTTGCGCAGGCTCTTATCCGAGCTTTTCCCGGAGACCGGTGTGGTCGTTGAACTGCACGACGCTGTCCTCGTTGGAGGTGGTGTCAAAAAGAAGCTCTGTGCCGTCGAAGTCTGCAAAAATGCCATAGCACAGATCCCTGTCATCCGGCCAGCCGGCTTTGAGGTAGACAGGATCGAGACCGGCGTCTTGCAGGCACTGTCTGGCAGCTTCTTCCACATCCGGGTGCTCGTTGTCATCGTTCATTTCCTCGACACCGAGGTCGAGCGTAACAGAGCCATGCACATTCAGCGTCATGGAGCCGGGAGAGCGGAAACCGGACAGCTCGCAGAGCGTCTCATAACCGCCGTCCGTTGCCGCAAGGACGGTGACGCTGTGGCCGTAGCTGCTGCATCCGGGCAGGACCATAGCGCTGTCCTCCACGATCACCTTGCCGTTCTTCATGCTGATCTGCGGCACATGATCCGCCCTCTGTCCGCCGTCGATCGAATAGCTGCCGATCATCAGGCAGGTCTCGTCCGTGATCTTGTAGAAATCGAGATCAATGCGGTAGCCCCTGGAGCAGATCACCAGCAGCTCCGGAGCGCCGTCACCGCTGAGATCCTCCACCACGGCGCCGATGATGCCCTGCGTGGACTTCGGCGGAGCAAGCTCACCGCACTCCGGCGATGCCATATCCCAGTTGATGGCGGTGTAGGGCTGGAGGTCGGAAAGCCCCTCCGATGAGCTCAGTTCGTCCCGGATAAACTTGTAGGCGATCGCTTCCTTGTCTGCCGTATCGGGCTTCGGCCCGGTCTCTGCTTCGACGATGATCTCGGCTGTGGCTTCGGTCTCCGGCTCGGCAGCGGTCTCCGTTTCAGCGGCAGTCTCTGCTTCTGTGATGGCTTCGGTCGCTGCTTCCGTGGCAGGTGCCGGGGCGGAGGTCTCGGTCTTTGTGCCGCATCCCGTCAGGATGAGTGCGCAGAGCAGTGCGGTCAGGATGGTTGTTTTTTTCATGGTACATATCTCCTATTTATGAAAACTCAGTTTGAGGGTGAAGGCGCAGCTTTTTCGGAGAGCCTTTTGTGAAGCTGCGTGTTGTCATGGAATTCGATCTCTCTCCTGCTGTCCCATGTGATGATCGTCATGAGGTACTGCACACCATCCGGAGGACCGACAGACAGCGTTGAGCGGAAGGCAAGCCCTTCTGCATCGCAGAACGCATCATCCGGAGCCTCGTAATAATTGTAGAACGGCTGGGGAGGATCTTTTTTATAGCGGATGCCAAGCGCATCCAGCGCTTCGGCGGCAAGGGCATTTGCACGGTCGATGTCCGCTTCGCCCGGTGCTGCGGAAAGATCCTCATCGCCCACGGTGCAGATCACCTTGTCTGCTGTGTAGCCGCCGGTCAGGGTCACAGCCGCTTCAAATCCGTTGTCCGTGACATGCAGTGCCGTGAAGGTGGTGAGCTGTTCATCAGACCGGTTCGTCTTGTAGCCGTCCTGCTCTATGATGGAGAAGGTGCCCACATAGCTCTCGACAAGGAGCAGATCATCCTGCATCCAGACATAGGGAAAGAAGTCCTCGTGCGGCGAATAGGTGCAGACGGTGAAGCTGCCGAGCGGGGTGCAGGTATCGTTGCCGATGCGGTAGGCATCCAGAATGAGCGACCAGTCCTCTGCACGGAGCGTCACCAGCTCCGGCACACTGTCACCGCTGAGATCCCGGACGGCTGCGGCAATGAGCCCCTGTGCTTCGGCAGGGATGGGATCCGAGTGATCGAACCACTGGTAACGACGTTCCGTATCATAGTCATCCACAAAAATGGCGAGGAGCGTGTCTGTGGCGGACAGCCCGTACTGCGGGAGGAGCGTGCTCCGGATGTAGGCGTAGGCGGCTTCCTCCGGGTCATCGACGGGGGCTTCGGTCACGAGGACAGTCTCTGTGACGGCTTCGGTCTCTGTCGCCGGTTCGGTCATGGGCTCTGTCGGGGCGGAGGTGTCTGTCCGGGCGCTGCATCCTGTCAGGGCAAGGACGCAGAGCAGCGGGATCAGGGCTTTTGTATGCTTCATAATGCACTCTCCTTTTTTATGGCGCATTGGCATTTCTTGCTAAGTACATTATAGGACAAAACGGGACGGCTGTCAAGGGGTGTTCAGACCGGTGCTGTCACTGAGCACAATGCCCTGCTCTGTCAGATCGACACAGGCGATCCCGACGAGGTACGGGAACCGGATGCCGAGCCCGTAGAAGCTGCTGCCGGGCTCCTCCGACCAGCCGGCGGTGACGTAGTCATAGCGCACACCGGCATCTTCGAGCGCCGCTTCGGCGAGCTCCCGGGTATGGTCGTGATCCAGCCCGCCGATGTGGGCGGTCTGGGTGTCGGCGTTGATGATGCATGTCTCGGTGAATGCCTGACGGGTGTTTTCGAGCTTTGCGGCAGCTTCCAGCCCGGTCTGGTCGGCGTTGAGCCGCAGGATCGTGTAGCGGCTGCCGAAAAAGCGGTTCCCGGCGTTCTCCTGCCATACCTCGTGGAGGAGGATCCGGTCATCCCGCAGGTCGATCGAGAGCGTGGGCAGGGGCTTCTCGGAATAATCGCAGACGGTATAGCCCGTCAGCTGCCGGAAGCCGTCTTCGGTATGCAGATAGCAGTCGAGCAGCAGAGCGCTGCCCTCTGTCCGGACGATCAGCAGCACGGGGAACCCCTCCAAAAGCAGTGCCTTGGCGGAGAGGAGCCCCTGCGGAAGGTCGGGCGATGGCTCCAGACCGGCAAGCCCATAGCGGGGGAGGAGCGTTCCCTGCACGAACCGGTCGGCATCATCGCCGAAATAGGGTGCCGCTTCGAGGGCTTCGATCTCCGCTTCACGCCGGAGTGCTTCGGGGTCGGGCTCGGTGTCGGAGCTGGAGGTATCATAGAGCGGAGCGGCGGCTTCCCGGCGCTGTTCCTCGTTCGCTTCGGCAAGCGTCAGCGTGAGCGGCATCTTCCCGGTGAGCTTTTCATGCAGGAACGTGCCGTCTGTGAAGGCGAAATACGGTTCATGGTTGAAGCATGAGCCCGTTGCAAGGACTGCAAAAGCGCCATCGGCAGCCCGCGGCGAGAACGTGATGCCGTTGACGAAGACCGCCGTGTACTCGGGCGGCACGATCCCGGCATCCTGCAATGCCTGTCTGACGAGCGCCGTGCCTTCCTCGAGATCAAGCTCCCCCCAGGGGGCGGTCAGCGTCTTGCCGGCGGCGGTGACACGGCATTCATGGGGATCAAATGCGCCGTCGAACAAGGTCTGCTCCGCCACGCCCTGTTCTGTGAGATGCAGCAAGGTGCCGGTGTAGGACAAGCGTGCATCCCCGCCGATGACAGCCCCTGCAACATTGTAGAGCAGGATCCGGTCGCCCAGGACATAGAGCTGCGGCGTTGCATAGTGCGCCGGGTCATTCGTGCAGACGGTATAGCTTGCGAGCGGGGCGCAGGTATCGTCCCCGATGCGGTAGAAATCGAGGATCACCGACCAGTCATCCGCCCGGGCGGTCAGCAGCTCCGGAGCGCCGTCGCCGTTGAAGTCCTGCACAACGGCGCTGAGGATGCCCTGTGCGGCATCCGGATAGCGGAGGAGCGTTTCATTGTCCCAGCGGGCTCTCTTGGAGGGAAAGCTCCCCTGCTCGGACATGCCGTAGGCGGGGAAGAGCTCGTTTTTGACATAGCGGTAGGCGGTTTCCTCCGGGGAGGATGCCGGGGCAAAGTCCCGGGGCAGAGCGGTATAGTCGATGTATGCCGCATAGGCGCCGTTCAGGGCGTAGTAATTGGTATAGCAGTCATACTGCATGATGTCCGTCATGCGGTCGATGGCATCCGCTGCCATAGCAATGGTGAGGAAGGCTTCATAGTCCTCCGGGACGGGAGCGTCCTCCCGGAGCCGGAGACCGGCATCCTGCAGCGCAGTCAGACAGGCATCCGTCTCCTGTGAAAGCCGCTCCGGGGCGGTGCGCTCCTCGCCGTTGACATACAAACGTCGCACGGTGCCATCATCCTGCTCCCGGTGGCTGTCGAGGGCAAGGACGGCGTCCTCCGTGAAGCTGCCGTTTTCGGCATGGAGGACGGTCAAAGTGTCATACCATGCAAAGTCCGTGCTGATGCCTGTTATCTCGCTCCGGATGATGATGCGGTCATCCTGCGTGTAGACATGCACCCAGGGGGCATGTGTGCTGTCGCCGGTGCAGCAGATGTAGGAAGCATAGGGCTCGTAGGTCTTCCCGGCGGGCGTGTAGAGGTCGAGGATGCAGGCGAAGTTTTCCTGCCGGACGGTCAGAAGATCGGGCTTGCCGTCGGCGGTGAAGTCGTATGCCACGGCGCTGAGGATGCCCTGTGCCGCATCCGGCGGAGGGAGGACGGCGCCGTCCCCGATCGCACGGAAGGCGGACAGGTCGGACATGCCATATTCCGGGATGAGCTCCTCCCGGAGATAGCGCATGGCATTGCCGGGCTCCGGCTGTGCAGCCTGCCTGCCGCATCCGGTCAGGGCGAGGAGGAGCAGGAGGGGGAGTAGATAGCATCGTTTCATGGCGGGCTCCTTTCTGAAAGTACAGAGGTCTTTGCTATAACAATCACGCTGACACGGCAAAGTGTCGCATGTTTCGGTCATAAAAATGAAAAAAGAGGCAGCCGCAGGGAGGAAATGCGGGCTTTGAAATGGGTACCTCTAAAAACTATGTTTTTAGAGGCGGGGTGTGGGGCAGAGCCCCACACCTAAGCCATTTTGCTTTTCGCAGAAAAGCAAAATGGGAGTTTTTAGAGATGCCCAAATGTAAAATGTTTGAAAAAACACTTGCAATTTCAGCCAAAAATGAGTATAATAATATTGACTGCCCGGCGCAGGCGGGGCATCCCATATTTTTAAACCGAAAGGAAGAAAAACTATGCTGATTTTAGTAGTCAATGCAGGCAGCTCTTCGCTGAAGTACCAGCTCCTGAACATGGAGGACGAGAGCGTTCTGGCAAAGGGCAACTGCGACCGCATCGGTATCGACGGTCACGTATCCCACAAGACCGCTGACGGCAGAGAGTACTCTGCTGACTGTGCATTCCCGACCCACACCGAGGCTTTCATGAAGCTCGTTGAAGTCCTGACCACCGGCGATGCTGCTGTTATCAAGGACATGAGCGAGATCTCTGCTGTTGGTCACAGAATCGTGCAGGGCGCCGAGATCTTCTCCGAGACCACCCTCGTGACCGATGAGGTCATCGACAAGATCGACGAGCTGCGTGAGCTCGCTCCGGTACACAACCATGCACATGCACTTGCACTGCGTGCCTGCAAGAAGGTGCTGCCGGCTTCCGTTCCGCAGGCTGTTGTCTTCGATACCGCATTCCATGCAACGATGCCGGAGAAGGCCTTCATGTTCGGTCTGCCCTATGAGGATTATGAGAAGCTGCATGTGAGAAAGTACGGCTTCCACGGCACCTCTCACCGCTTTGTATCCCAGGCGCTCGCCAAGGCAATGGGCAAGGATGTCAAGGATCTCAAGATCGTTTCCTGCCACCTCGGCAACGGCTCTTCCATCACTGCCATCGACGGCGGCAGATCCGTGGACACCACGATGGGCTTCACACCCCTCGACGGCGTGCTGATGGGCACCCGTACCGGTGCGCTCGATCCGTCTGCTGTGACCTTCGTGATGGAGAAGCACGGCTTCACACCGGCTGAGATGAGCGACTACATGAACAAGAAGTCCGGCTTCCTGGGCGTTTCCGGCGTCGGCTCCGACAACCGTGACGTCTCCGCTGCTGCCGATCAGGGCAACAAGAGAGCACAGCTCTCCAAGGAGATGCTGGTATACCAGATCAAGAAGTACATCGGTGCTTTCGCAGCTGCGATGAACGGTCTGGACGCTGTTCTGTTCACCGGCGGTATCGGTGAGAATGCACCGGACGTGCGTGAGCAGGTTTGCGCTGACATGGACATCCTCGGCATCAAGATCGACACCGTGACCAATGCCGGCATCCACGGCAAGCTACAGAAGGTGTCCCGCTCCGACTCCAAGGTGGAGGTATGGGTCGTTCCGACCAATGAGGAGCTCCTGATCGCAAGAGATACACTGGCGCTGATCTCCAAGTAAGTTTCAGAGAGAAAAAACAGGGGGCTCTGCGCTCCCTGTTTTTATTATAGCATGTTGGAAAGGGTATTGCAAGGAGGAAAAAGATATGTATAAAGAACTGATGGAGGCTGCAAAGCGGGCACGGGCGAATGCCTACTGCCGCTATTCGCATTTTGCGGTGGGGGCAGCACTCCTGACGGAGGACGGGGCGGTCTTTACCGGCTGCAATGTGGAGAATGCCGCTTACGGCGAGTGCATCTGTGCCGAGCGGACGGCGGTCGTGAAGGCGGTCTCGGCGGGACACAGAAAGATCACTGCCATTGCTATCTGCGGTGCGCCGGAGGGCGAGGAGCCGGAGCAGCCCTGTACGCCCTGCGGTGCCTGCCGGCAGGTATTGGCAGAGTTCGGCGGCGGGGAGATGCAGGTCATTCTGACGGATGGCGTGTACACTCTCGGGACGCTGCTGCCGGGGCGGTTCAGCCTTTAAAACGACGCAATCAAGCCATGTCAAAGCTCTTTGACAACGATTTTTGTCGGATGTCAAAGAGCTTTGGTTGCATTTTTACACCACATCTGCTATGATGAGAACAGCAGGGGATCCACTGCTGAAAGGAGGGCGCATCATGGAACTTGGCAAGACGATCAAGAGGCTCAGAACGGAGCAAAGCTGGTCACAGGAGACACTGGCGGAGAAGGCGTATGTCAGCCGTCAGACAGTCTCCAACTGGGAGACGGAAAAGAGCTACCCGGATGTACACAGCCTGCTGATCCTGAGCGATCTGTTCGGCGTGACACTGGACGATCTGGTGAAAGGAGATGTGGAGGTTATGAAAAACACGGTACAGAATGAGGATGCAAAGACCCTGAAGGGGCTGCAATGGCTTGGCGTGGGGAGCCTGTTTGCGCTGATGTTCGGTGTGACGGCGTTGGTGGAGTACGGCGGCGAGGCAGGTAAGCTGCTCGGATGCGTGCTTGCCGGGGTTCTGGCGGTCGTGGCATTTCTGGCGTTCCATAAAATGGAACAGCTCAAGGCGGAAAACGACATCCAGACCTACCGGGAGGTACTGGCGTTCCTGCGAGGTGAAACGCTCGATGACATCGAGAAGCAGCAGGAGCTCAAAAAGCGCAGCGCCCGGAAAAAGCTGTACATCGGTGTGGCCGCGGTGGCGGGCGCGGAGCTTCTGTTTGCGGCAGGAATGCTGCTCCGGGAGATTCTGCGGTGACGGGATATGGCATTATTCATATGAAAATCATACGAAATTTATGCAAGATTTTTGAAAATGGCACTTGAAATTGCACGAAAACTATGCTATAATAAGAAGTACAGTAAGACGCACAAACATGCCTGGCTTTGCCGGCATCATCTATTGCTGAGAGCGGCACCCTGTGTGGGAGTGCCGCTCTTGGTTTTTTCTGCTATGACGGGAGCTGCTGCGAGGCGGCATAGTCCCCGCAGATCCGCTCCGGCGAGCCCTCAGCCCGGATGGTGCCGTCCTGTAACCAGACACAGCGGTCGCAGACGGCACGGAGCTGTGCGGTATCGTGAGAGACGAGCAGGATCGCCGTCCCGCTGCGGCGGATCTCCTGCAAACGGGCGAAGCATTTCTCCTGGAAGGCGGCATCGCCCACGGCTAAGATCTCGTCGATCAGCAGGATGTCCGAATCGACATGCACGGCGACCGAGAAGGCGAGCCGCATATACATCCCGGAGGAGTACGTCCGCACCGGATCGTCGATGCGGCGCCCGAGCTCCGAAAAGCGGATGATGCTGTCCATGCGGCGGTCTGTCTCCACACGGGTCAGACCGAACACGGCGGCATTCGTGCGCAGGTTCTCACGTCCGGTGAGGTCGGGGTGGAAGCCTGCGCCGAGTTCGAGGAGGGCGGACACTCTGCCATGCAAAGTGATGCTGCCTTCGTCCGGGCAGAGGATGCGGCTGACGAGCTTCAGGACGGTGCTCTTCCCGCAGCCGTTTCGCCCGACCAGCCCGACCGCTTCGCCGGGGGATACCCGGAGGTCGATGCCGTGCAGCACGGTATGCCGTCCGGCTGAGGGATCCCGGAGGAAGAACAGGTCTTTGAGCTGGGTGCGGACGGAACCGGCGGGGAAGGACTTGCTGACATGGCGCAGCTCGATGGCGTATTCCTGCATCACAACACCTCCGCAAAGCGCTTTTGCAGGCATTCAAAGACAGACCAGCCGATGACGAGCGCCGTCAGCCCCTGCACGGCGGCACAGAGGAGCGCAGCCGGATCGGGCAGGCTGCCGCTGTAGAGGATGTCACGGTAGCAGCCGATCACCGAGGTCATGGGATTGAGCCGGAGCAGGAGCCTGTAGCGTGGCGGGATCATGGAGATGTCGTAAACGACAGGCGTCAGGTACATCCAGAGCATGGCGGCGATACTGAGGATGTGCTCCATATCCCGGAAATAGACCGTGACGGAAGACGCCAGCAGCGCCGTGCCGAGGGCAAGCAGATACTCCGCCGCCATGACGGTCGGAAGGAGCAGCAGCCCGCCCGGGCGGAGCTGTACACCGGACAAAATCGCCGTCGGGAGGATGATGGCGAAGCACAAAAGCATGTTGATGAAGGCGCCCGTGACATAGGCGGCAGGCAGCACGGCACGGGGGAACCAGATCTTCTTCACAAGCTCCTTCTGGGCGAGGACGCATTCGCTGCCGCCCGTCAAAGATGCCGAGAAGAAGAGCCACGGCACGAGCGCTGTGAAGAGGAAGAGGTAATAGCGGTCGATGCCGTTTTTCAGGATATGGGTGAAGACGACCGTGTAGACGCCGAGCTGCATGAGCGGGCTGACGAATGTCCAGAGAAAGCCGAGTGCGCTGCCTTTGTAGCGCCCCCGCAGATCCCGCCGTACCATGCAGACGATCATCTCACGGTAGGCATAGAGGGAACGAAGCTGTGTGAGCATGGGGAACTCCTTTCAGGAATTGTGTTATCAACGATAAAAGAGCATGCTTGTAAAACTGTACACTTTTGCGGTCGCTTTGCGACCGCTTAGGGAGGGAAGACTCCCCACGGGGTGGGGAGGTGGCACGAAGTGACAGAGGGGACGGGGTGTTCACCCTCGCCCCTCCTAAACCTCCCTCGGCAGGAGGCTGAGCCTCCTGCACCTGCATCTTATTTGCAATAGAAAAAGCGGGTCTGAGGGTGCGCAGCACCCTCCCCTTGTCCTCCCTCACGAAGTGGGGGAGGTGCCGCCGAACGGCGGCGGAGGGGGCGGCTTAGCGATGCAGCTGCGATAGAGTTTGGGAACGGTCACTATCAGTATGCCCCAAAAATCCAGAAAAAAGCATACAAGCTCCCATTGGGAGCCTGTATGCCTGTGAAAATAATAAGGAGTGATAAGGTAATAAGCGTTTTTCAGGGGGCATCACTTGCCGAGGAGCCACTCATACATACCCTCGTACTGCCGTGCGGAGCTGCCCCAGGAGAAGTCCTTCTCCATGCCCCGCTTGACCATCGCATCCCATTCTTCACGATGGTTGAAGAATACCGACTTTGCATAGTTGACGGTATTGAGGAAATCATTTGCATTGAACGGTCCGAACGTGAAGCCGGTACCGGTCTGCTCGTACTCGTTGTATGCCTCGACAGTATCCTTCAGACCGCCTGTCTCACGCACCAGCGGCACGGAACCGTAGCGCAGTGCCATGAGCTGCGTCAAACCGCAGGGCTCGAACCGGGACGGCACGAGCATCATATCTGCCGCCGCATACAGCTTGCGGGCAAGCTGGTCGTTGTAGCAGATATTGGCGGAGCATCTGTCCGGATAACGGCCGGCGAAGTAGCGGAACATATTCTCATAGCCCGGCTCGCCTGTGCCGATCACAACGAACTGTGTGTTCTCATCGAGGAAGCGCTCGAAGACCTCGCCGAGCAGGTTCAGACCCTTCTGATCCGTCAGACGGGAGATGATGCCCACCAGCATGATGCGCGGATCCTCCGGGAGCCCCAGTTCTGCCTGGAGCTGGCGTTTGTTCTCCGCCTTGCCCTTCTGGAAGTCGTTGACATCGAAGTTGTAGAAGATCTTCTTATCGGTCTTCGGGTTGAATGCATCGTAGTCGATGCCGTTCACGATGCCTCGCAGGGAGGCAGAGCGTGCAGATAACAGACCGCCGAGATGCTCGCCGTATTCGGCAGTTTTGATCTCCTCGGCATAGGTCTCGGAAACAGTCGTGATATAGTCCGCATAGACCAGACCGCCCTTGAGCATGTTGGCATCACGATGGAACTCCAGCTTGTCCGGCGTGAACATGTAGTCCGGCAGACCGGTGTTGTACTGGAAGGTCTTGATGTCCCACACGCCCTGGAAGCGCAGATTGTGGATGGTCATGATGGACTTGACGCCCTGGTAGAACGGGTGCGTTGCGAAGGTCGAGTGCAGCAGCACCGGGATCAGACCGGTCTGCCAGTCGTGGCAGTGGATGATCTCCGAGTGGAAGCCGATGACCGGCATCATCGCCAGCACAGCCTTGCAGAAGAACGTGAAACGCTCGATATCCCAGCGCAGATCGGAGCTGTACGGGGATTCGCCGTTGAAGTAAAACTCGTTGTCTACGAAGTAGTACTTGATCCCGTCGTACTCATATTCCATGATACCGACATGCTCCTGACGACCGGCATAGTCCATGTAGAAGTGGTGGCGGTAATGGAAGAAGTTGCGGTATCTTCCGGGGATACAAGTGTAATACGGAATGATGACACGGACGTCAAAACGCTCCTTGTCGAGGTTCTTCGGCAGTGCGCCGACGACATCAGCAAGGCCGCCTGTCTTGACGAACGGTACACATTCGGAAGCAGCAAAAAGAATGTTTGTCAAAGCATATCCCTCCTTTGAAATGCGTCTATGCTTATTATACCCCATTTGCCAGATGTAGTCAAGAGGTTTTACACATTATTCACAATTCTTTGTTAATTCCGCCAAATCCGACCGGCTTCTTCCGTTCATGTATCATAAAATAAAAAAATAACAGTGCATGAATAATCATAGTCAAACAGACCATACTGAGGATAGCAGAACGGCGAAATTCCCGGGAAAATCGCTTGTTCCCGGATACTATGCACTCTTTATATAAAAAACATTGCTACCGAAATGGATTTATTGTTATAAATGCGGAAATTTCGCAAGAATCATTGACGAATACAGGAAATTCCTGTATAATAAATTTGTCAAAAACAAATGCAATGGGACGCATTTCGGTGCGGCGCATGAAGCAAGAAAGGTGATTTACAATGACATACCAAGAACTGGTGAAAAAGGTACAGACCGCACTCGTCAAGGCTGATGCCTCCAAGATCGAGGACCATATTGCTGTACAGGTCAATGTGACTGGCGAGGCTGAGGGCGCATTCTATATGGAGATCCACGATCGTGTTCTCTATGTGGAGCCCTATGACTATAATGACCGTGACGCTCTGCTGACCGCTGACGGCGCTGTTATCCTGGCACTGGCTCAGAGCAAGACCACGCTCGACGCTGCTGTAGCTGAGGGCAAGGCTTTTGTTGACGGCGACTATGACAAGCTCGCTGCTCTGGTCTCCACCTTCCCGGTAAAGAAGGCAGTTGCTAAGAAGGCTGCTCCGGCTGATGCTGCTGAGAAACCGAAGAAGGCTGCTGCCAAGAAGACCACCACCAAGAAGGCTGCTGCAACGGAAGCTGCTGAGAAGCCGAAGAAGGCTGCTGCTAAGAAGACCACTGCTAAGGCTGCTGCTGATACCGCTGAGAAGCCGAAGAGAACCAGAAAGACCACCGCTAAGAAGGAAGAGAAGTAAGCTTCCTGCATTCTGATCGAACGCAAAAGACCTCTGCACATGCTGCGGAGGTCTTTTTTATCATAGGAAAGAACGGAGATCTCCACAGGGGATGCGGTGGCTTTCAACATGTGAAAAACCGGGGGAGTTTTCCTGTTGAAATTGTGGAAAATTTTGTGGAAAGTCCGAAAAAGATGAAAAGCGCACGACTTTGCGTCGTGCGCTTTTCAACAAAAAATAAGAGAAAGAGGTTAGAAATCATTTCTAATCTTATTATACCAAATCTGTTTGCAGAATACAAGGGGTTTTGAAAAAAATGTCAACTTTGTATACTTGCACAATCGTCAACTGTTGGCCTTGTGCATCCTGCCGGAATTTTAGCGCCAAGAGGCAAAAAAGACCGGAGAGACTTGCTTTTTTTAATGACGTGTGGTATAATAGTTGTGTTCATCATGCAGGATGCATATATTCGGAATATAGGTGTGCGGGCCCTGTGCAATGAAGCACTGTGAACCATGTCAGGCGGGGAACCGAGCAGCATTAAGCGGATCGTTTCATGTGCCGCAGCAAGCCTGCACACCTATGTTCCGAAATCTTTTTGTGGGCATCCCGGCGGAGGTGACAACGTTGGAGGAGATCGAACGGATGACGGCGCAGGAGGCTGCCGAAGCGGCATTGCTCATGAGCGGCACGGTCCATGCACCGCTCTGGGTGCGGATCAAGGCTGCGGCGGGGCTGATCGTCTCGCTGGTGCTGCTGGTGATCCTGCTGTGGAAAAGCCCCTTTGGTGTGCTCTACAGCATCATCGCATCGCTGATGCTGATCCTGTTTGTGTTCGGCTTTGCAAGGCGGACGCTCACGAGCATCTGGAATGCTGTCCGCTATGACGGCTATACCGGGGAGATCACCTGCCGCAGAGCCTTCCGGGAGGACTGGGTCTTCTATGCATCGCAGATCGAGACCATCGAACGCAGATCCGACCAGTACGGAGAGAATGAAGTCCGCTGGCAGTACTCTGTGAAACGATCCACACCGGTCGTGACCTTTGCACATTTTGAAGACAGCGTGCAGCTGCATGTGGACGGACAGATCCTCAGTGTCATGCTGCGCAGAACTTCGATGGGACGGGCTTCCTCCCACAGCTATGAGGGCGGCGATGTCGGGATCGAGGAGTTTGACCGCTATCTGCGGCTGCTGGAACGGAGCAGACGCCCTGACCCGGATCCCGATGCGGTCGGATCGGGCTATCAGAGGGGGTATTTCCCGGCGGTCGAGCCGCTTTCGGGGGATATGCCCGTTATCTAACGAATATCACGAACCATGTAATATAAGGAGGGGAGAGCATGTATCAGGCATTGTACCGCAAATGGCGGCCGATGACCTTTGCGGATGTGCTGTCCCAGCCACAGGTGACGACCACGCTCCAGAACCAGATCCGGCAGGGCACCACGGCGCATGCCTACCTGTTCACCGGATCAAGAGGCACCGGCAAGACCACCTGCGCACGTATCTTAGCGAAGGCGGTCAACTGCGAGCATCCGAGACCGGACGGGAATCCGTGCCTGGAATGCGCCATCTGCAAGGATGCCGAGGCGGGCGTTCTGAGTGATCTGGTCGAGATCGATGCAGCCTCCAACAACAGCGTGGAGGACATCCGTGACCTGCGGGACGGCGCCGTGTATACACCGGAGCGCTGCAAGTTCAAAGTCTATATCATCGACGAGGTACACATGCTCTCGGTCAGCGCCTTCAATGCGCTGCTCAAGATCATGGAGGAACCTCCGGCATATGTCAAATTCATCCTGGCGACAACTGAGATCCACAAGGTCCCGGCCACGATCATTTCCCGGTGTCAGCGGTATGATTTCCGCCGCATCCGGCAGGAGGATCTTGTCGCAAGGCTCGAATATATCGCAGGCGAGGAAAACATCTCCTTAGAGCACGAGGCTGCCGAGCTGATGGCAAGGCTGTCGGACGGCGGTATGCGTGATGCGATCTCGCTGCTCGACCGATGTGCTGCCTACGGCGAGACCATCACCGCACAGCTCACTGCCGAAGCGGCAGGTGCGGCGGGGCGTGAGTACCTGCTGCGGCTCATGGAGGCACTGCATACCAAGGACACGGCGGCGGCGCTCGGCATTGTGGCTGAGCTGCACGATGCGTCCAAGGACTTGGCAAGGCTCTGTGAGGAGCTGATCCTCATGCTGCGGGATGTGATGCTGCTGAAAGCCACCGGAGACGGGAAATTGGCGCACTGCATGGCGGACGAGCTGCCGACGCTGCAAAAGATCGCTGCGGAGACGGAGATGGATCGCATCATGGCGGTGCTGGAGCTCCTGCAAAGCTGCCGGGAACGCATGGGACGTGCGGTCAACCGGCGTGTGGAGCTGGAGATGACGCTCATCCGGGCGACACAGGAGGCGACCACGTCAAGCGCTGATGTACAGGCACTGACGGAGCGCATCGCACAACTGGAGAGCCGACCGGCTGCGGGTATACCGACACCGGGATACAATCCCGAGCTGACAAAGCCGAGACCTTCGCCGGCACCGGAGCCTGCACCGGAAGTGGACATCAAGAAGCTGAAAATGGAGGACTTCAAGCCCGTTGCCGAGTGGCCGGAGATCCTCGAGGAGTGCGGCAAGCTGAATCCGGCAGTGCTCGGAACGCTCGACGGCTCCAAGGCTGTGGCATATGCCAATGTCATGCTCATCACAGCGGAGAATGCGTTCTTCCTGACGATGTTCAAGGACAAGGAAAATGCCAGAACACTCGGCGATGCCATCCAGCATGTCATGGGCAAGCGCTATGCGATCCGTGCCCGCTGCTCACAGGCGGCTTCACAGCCGAGACCGATCGAGGATATGCTGAAACAAGCCAAGAACAGCGGTATACCAACCTCCGCTGTCTGATAAAAAAGCAAAATTACACAAAAGGAGAACCATTATGAAAGCAAGAGTACCGAAGGGCGCAGGTAATAATGCCCAGAACATGAACCAGATGATCCGTCAGGCACAGAAGATGCAGGATCAGATCACCGATCTGCAGGACGATATCGAGGCTCGTGAGTTCACCACGACTGCCGGCGGCGGCGCTGTGGAGCTGGTCATGACCGGCAAGAAGACCATCAAGTCCCTCACCATCAAGCCCGAGGTCGTTGATCCGGAGGACATCGAGATGCTCCAGGATCTCATCATCAGCGCAGTCAACGAGGCTGTGACCCAGATCGAGACCACCACTGAGGACGAGATGAGCAAGATCACCGGCGGTGTTTCCCTGCCGGGTCTGTTCTGATGGCGAACCATGACGCATTACCGCTTGTCGTGTTGACGGAACAGTTTGCAAAGCTGCCGGGTATCGGAATGAAGTCCGCTGCCCGGCTTGCTTATCATGTGATGTCGATGGACGGCGAGGAGGTGGAAGCATTTGCCGAGGCACTGCTCAATGCGAAAAAGACGGTGCATTACTGCAAATGCTGCGAAAATCTGACCGATCAGGAGCTCTGCCCGATCTGTGAGGATCCGTCCCGGGACACGTCCGTGATCTGCGTGGTGGAGAACCCGAAGGACATCACGGCGTTTGAGCGCACGGGCGAGTACAAGGGGCTGTATCATGTGCTGCACGGGCTGATCTCGCCGCTGCGTGGCGTGATGCCGGACGATCTGCGCATCCGTTCGCTGCTGGCAAGGGTGCAGGCAGGCGGCGTCTCCGAGGTCATCATGGCGACCAATCCCACCGTCGAGGGCGATGCGACTGCCGCCTATGTGGCACAGCTCATCAGCCCGCTCGGCGTGAAGGTGACACGGCTCGCCTTCGGTCTGCCGGTCGGCGGTATGCTCGAATATGCCGATGAGGTGACGCTGTACAAGGCGCTCGAGAACCGTAACGAGATGTGAGCAGTGTCATATGTGAAATACAGTGAACTGAAGCGCTGATGCCGGATGCATCGGCGCTTCATATTTTTACTACGATTTTCTGCCGGTTTGTCGCATAAACAACAGGAATGCGAAAAAACGTCTGTTTTGCTACAGATACAGCCGTTTCTGGCGATTGCATTTCTCCGGGATATGTGGTAAGATAGAATCAAGGAAAGGGGAACGGATCCCCGCTGCCGAGCAAAACACAATTTCAGGAGGTAATGATTATGAAAAACACGGCATTTATGAAGATGGCAATCTCGGCTGCAATGGCAGCAATGGTAGTAGCGGCAGGCGCAGGCGCTGTCGTTTCGTCCGACTTACGTTATCCCCCGATGCTCCAGGCAAGCGCTGCTTCGGCTGAGGATGCTGAAATGCTTCCCGTTCCGGATCTCTTCGCTTTCTCGGAAGAAACGACGCTCATCTTCCCCATCAGACAGACCGTGGGTGTCAGAGTCTGATCTTCGCTGCGGCAGGGATGAGCAGGATGCTGACCTTGGAATGATAAGCAGAAAATGTCCTCTGTCCGGTGTGGCAGAGGGCTTTTTTGCGGATTGTTGCGTAATCTGTTCTCATGGCGTGGGGTATGGTGATATTCTCTAAAATCATCGTAAGATTTTCTACATGCAGAATTTGGCAAAAGCCGTGTTGTTCATAGAAAATTCACAAATTAGAGACAGTTTTGTGATATAATAGAATGCATAAAGTTTCACAGTTATTCGATAACTGTGCCAAAAATTATATATGCATTGATAGAAAGGAAGTTGTTGCCATGTTTTCTAAGTCCACCAAGAACCGGATCTGTGCAGCGGCCGTTGGCGCTCTGATGTGTGTGTCCCTGACGGGAGTCGTTGCGGTACCGCTGATGACGATGGCTCCGATCACCGCTTCTGCTGCGGCGACCAAGATCGGCGTGACCCTCGAGGAGCGTCCGGAGGATGCCGCTGACAGCGACAAGACCGGCGTTTACAGAGGCAAGACCTGTGCGCTGGCTTCGAGCGGCATCAAGACCATCACGTTTACGTGCATCCCCGAGAATTCCGGCAGCTTCGTCTGGGGCTTCGGCATCAACCTCGACAAGGATCCCTGGTGGAAGGACGGCTTTGAGGGCAAGGTAGCGTCTGTTACCGCCGGCGAGGAGTTCACCGTCACGGTCGATGTGTCCAAGCTCAGCCTCGGCTATAATCCGGTCAGCTCCGAGTGGGCTTCCGAGTATGAATTCCGCAACTACTACTGCAACGGCGGCACGGTCAAGGTCGTTTCTGCTGAGGCCAATGCCAAGGTAACTGAGCCGACGGAGAAGCCGACAGAGGCCACAGAAGAGCCGACGGAGGATCAGCCCGTCAAGCCCGGTCCATCGTCCGGAGGCGGCTGGAAATTTACCGATAACGGCGACGGCACCGGCACGATCGTTGCATCGCTGTCCCGCCAGATTGATTTCTTTGACGATCCCTATGTTTTGACCAAGGGCTATGACGAGGAATACTATGCCGAGGAAGGTGTCCGCTGGGTTGAGGGCGAGGATCCGATCAACAGCCACAAGTTCTCTTATTCTACCTTCGGACTGAGCGGCATCGGCCCAACAGGCGGCGTCATTATCGACGGCCTGACGGCAACCATCCAGAGCAGCGTGCCGGTCAAGACCTTCATGTACGGCGGCGGTATGAACGTTGTCAACGAGTCCCCGGCAGATACTGAGGCAGCCAAGGCTGCTGCCGGCAAGGCAACAACGGATGATGCAGGCTACTGGTACAACGACATGGGCGAAGAGGTCCTCGAAGAGCTCGAAGCTGACGGCGTGGAGTTCGGCATTGAGCCGGGTACCGGCGTGACCCTGAAGAGCAGCGGCTCTACATCGCTCGGCGAATATTTCAGCGTAGACTGGGAGGTTCCGGAGGGTGTCAAGCCCTATGAGACCGGCGGCGAGCTGTCGTTCCAGTTCTGGTACGGCGAGGAGGATGCCAAGGAGTATAAGGAGCTTGAAAGCGTAGAACTCGTTTCCGGCAAGCTCAACTACACCCAGACCAAGACCTTTGACTACACGGATGTAGCCACCTTTGTGGTAGGCGATGAAGTCGAGGCCGGCGATACGAGCGGAACCATCAGCTTCAAGGACGCTGGCGTTCCGGTCGGTGCAGGGCAGGAGAGCACTGTGCATGCGGTGGTATTCCATGTAACAGCACCGAGCGCCCTCGATAAGCTCGTGTATGCCGTAGGTGCATCTGTTGGCGAGAAGGACTTCAAGATGTGGGCAGATGCCGAGAAGGGCGACAAGTGGAACTTCGTTGCAACACCGGGTGATGCTGAGGACATCCAGCTTGTCTGGATTGCACCGGACGGCGTGGACCTGAACGAGGAATACGGCAACATCCAGTTCGGCTACTGGTATGGCGATGCGGATGGCGATGAGATCAACAGCGTCACGCTCGAGTCCATCGACATCTACTATGATACCAAGGAGGCGGCTACTGAGGCGCCCACCGAGAAGCCTACCGAGGCACCCACCGAGAAGCCTACCGAAGCACCCACTGAGGCAGAGCTGAAGGTCACCAAGTACGGCGACGTGGACGTTGACGGCGATGTGGACATCGTGGACGTTATCACCCTGAACAAGAACCTGATGATCGGCGAGAAGATCACCGATCAGGGCAAGGTGAACGCCGACGTGGACAACAACAAGACCATCGACGAAGTGGATTCGCTCAACATCCTCAAATTTGTGGTTGAGCTGATCGATCTTCCTGTCTGATCCGTTTATACGATAACCATACAAACATCCCCCGGGCATCTGAGATGTCCGGGGGATCGTTTGTGTTGTCATGTTATTGCGGATCGTCCTGCAAGGGCGAATACTCGTCGGTGATGAGACCGCCATAGTACTTGAATTTCAGCAGCACGCCCTTCTTGTAGGTGAGGGCGCCTTCCTGGTTGAAGGGCACCTCCTTGAAGGTCGCACGGGAGGTCACGAGCCGGATGGTCTCGCCCTTCCGTGTCTGGAAGACCAGCTCGAAATATTCATCAAAGATCTTGGAGTGACCGGTGCTGTCTACCACACGGCGCCGCTCGTCGATCTTCTGCTGTAGGATCGCCATTTCGGTGATGGCTTGGTTGGTATTGCGGCGGGGCGTGCTTTTCCCGCCGGTGCGCTGTGCCTTCTGTCTGCCCTTTTTCTCGGTCGGATCGGGGCGGAACGGTGTCTCCTCGATCTCCTCCACAAAGAAGCCGAAGATCTTGCTCCGGGTCTTCTTTCCGCCGAAGATCACAAGCAAGATCAGGATCAGAAAGACGGCGCCCAATATGATAAAGAAATTCTTCATCGGATTCACCCGGCATTACAGCCCGTTGGGATTCTGCTGCATGAAGCGCCAGCTGTCCTCACACATGGTCTCGAGGGTCTCCTTTGCCTCCCAGCCGAGCAGCGTTCTGGCACGCTCTGCATTGGCATAGGATGTGGCGATGTCACCGGCACGGCGGGGTGCGATGCGGTAGTTGATCGGATGCCCGCAAGCCTTTTCGTAGGCATGTACCATCTCCAGCACGGAGATGCCGTTGCCGGTGCCGAGGTTGATGGGCAGGAAGCCGGTGTGCTCTGCGGCATAGGCAAGTGCGCAGACATGTCCCTTTGCCAGATCGACAACATGGATATAGTCACGCACACCGGTGCCGTCCGGCGTGTCATAGTCATCGCCGAAGACGGAGAGCTGCTGGAGCTTGCCGACTGCGACCTGACCGATATAGGGCAGGAGATTGTTCGGGATGCCGTTGGGATCCTCACCGATGAGACCGCTCTTGTGGGCGCCGATCGGGTTGAAGTAGCGCAGTGCCACGACACGGAACTCCGGATCGGCATTGCAGATGTCATGCAGGATCTGCTCGATCATGACCTTGGTATAGCCATAGGGATTGGTCGCCGAGGTCGGCATATCCTCCACATACGGCACCGGATTGTTCATGCCGTAAACGGTCGCAGAGGAAGAGAAGACCATCGCCTTGCAGCCAAATTCCTTCATGACCTTGAGCAGCACGAAGGTGCCGTTCAGGTTGTTCTCGTAGTATTCGAGAGGCTTCTGCACGGACTCGCCGACGGCTTTGAGCCCTGCGAAATGTACCACTGCGTCGATCGGATGAGCTGCAAAGACAGCTCTCACAGCGTCCTCGTCACGCATGTCCGCCTTGCAGAAGGTCACGGACTTGCCGGTGATCTGCTCGATGCGGCGGATGCTCTCCTCCTTGGAATTGCTCAGGTTGTCGAGCACAACGACCTCATAGCCGCTTTCGAGAAATTCCACGCAGGTATGGCTGCCGATGAAGCCGGCGCCGCCGGTGACTAAGATCTTTCCCATGATGATTCCTCCTCTATGTGATCAGGCATTTGCCCGGAATGGTTTGACTGACGGACGAAGCTCTGTCACGCCGATGCTGCGCAGCCGCAGGACATGGCAGTGACCCTCGCCGAGGACAGCTTCGGTCTGTGTGCGGAAATCCTCCAGCATATCGAGCGGCACGAACGCCTGCACCGTGCCGGCGAAGCCGCCGCCGTGTACCCGGACAGCGCCCCGTCCGTGGAGCAGCGTGCTGCAAAGGGCGATCGTCAGGACGACCTCCTGCTTGCGGGGATCCTCGTAGGTGCTGCAATTCTGGAGATACTCGGCAGAGGATCTGCCGGAGGACTTGATCTCCTCAAGGAACTGCGAAAAATAGCCGCTTTTCAGAGAATGTACGGCACGCTTCACTCTGCCGTTCTCCGAGAAGAAGTGGAGCGCACGCACCACGGCACGGTCGCCGCACTGCTTTCTGACCTCCGGGAGCTTTTCGAGCAGCGCATCCCGGCTCGTTTCGGAAAGCACCTGCACACCAAGCGCCCTTGCAACGGCGCCCATCTCCTCCGGAACGGCGGCATAGGCATCCGCCAGACCGCTGTGGTCTGCGCCGGTGTCGAGGATGCAGAGCGCATAGCCCTCTTTGGTGAGATCGACGTCGGTACGTGTCACGGTGGGCATCCCCGACTGGAAATCAATGGCGATGACGCCTCCGAAGGCGCAGCCCATCTGATCCATCAGACCGCAGGGCTTGCCGAAGTAGACATTCTCGGCATACTGCCCGATCTGTGCCAGCGTCACGGCATCGAGCTTGTCCTCGGCATAGAACATGCTGCACATCTTGGCGCAGAGCACCTCAAATGCCGCAGAGGACGCAAGCCCGGAACCCGGCAAAATATCGGAAACGGTATAGGCATCGAAGCCGCCGACCGGAACACCCATGCTCCGGAACCGTGCAGCGATGCCGCGCAGGAGCGCAGCGGCAGAGCCCTGCTCGTCCGGCTGTGCGGAGAGATCAGTCAGTTCCACGCAGTCCATCAGCCGCCCTTCGGACTTCAGGCGGATCTTGTTGTTGTCACGCTTGGCAGCAACGGCGATGATGTCGAGGTTCACGCTTCCCGTCAGAACGCAGCCGTTCTGGTGGTCGGTGTGATTGCCGCACAGCTCCGTGCGGCCGGGCGCAGAAAAAAGCAGGATGTCCCTGTCCGTGCCGAACTCCTCCCCGAATGCCGTCACTGCGTCGATCAGACGCTGACGGTACGGTTCGAGTGCATCGGCGGAACAGGCGTACATCTGCTGCAATTGATTGTCGTAGGCACCGTCTTTCAGTGCCCTGAGAATACCCGTCTGATTCATATAGCGCTCCTGTTTCTGAATGATCCGTGGGATGCTGCTGCCGGTTGCAGAGCGCTCCCTGCTTCTTTACATATAATATAGTATATCTTAACCGGACAGATTTTGCAAGGGGTGCCGGGGCGTTTTTTGGGCTGTTGCTGAGATTTTCAGCATTTCGGCTAAAAAAACGAAAATGGCATACGGCAAAACTGTATGCTCACTCCACCGCCCCTGCCGCGCCTTGCAGATGCTGAAAAAACGGAGCTGCTGCGGGTTGTCATAACATATTTGCGGCAGAAGAGGGCGGGTGTATGTACAGGAAACGCCTTCCGGCTGAAACCGTTTACATAATCGTTTACATATTTTTAATAAAACTGTGCTCTGTTCCGGCACATGGTATGTGCGTGATGTGATTTGCTACAGCAGTAATGCGCATTGGTGAAGATAATTGTTAAATATATACAGAGCGGATAGTAAAACTACCGAAAACAAAAGTTAGCTGATTTAACTTATATAATAAGAAAAACAGTATATTTCTTAAAATCTTCTCGAAATATTACGAGTGGTATAAAAGAGCCCGTTGTTTAGTGATTTTTTCTAAAAAAAAGTACTGGATTTATGTAAAAAAGCGATTGCAATTTTAATTTGCAGATGGTATAATAGAGATACTGGAGTATTATGCTGAAATATACTCAACAATATTAAACGAACCATTGGAGGTGGTCGAATGAAGAGCTTTTCCTACGTTGCGAAGACCCAAGCCGGCAAGCAGGTAAAGGGTACGATCAACGCAGAGGACGAGAGAGATTTTAAGGCACAGGCAACAGCCAAGGGCTTTGAGATCATCCGTTACGAAGAAAAGGACATTTCAGAAAAGAAAACGCTCAGAAAATTCAGCACTAAGGATCTGGCATTCAACTGTAGACAGCTTGCAGCTATGCTGACCTCCGGTCTGACACTGGTCAAGGCCCTGGACATCCTCAGCAAAGAGCAGCCGAACGAACAGGCCAAAGAGATCTGGCAGAGCGTTTACGAGAACGTGCAGAAGGGTGAATCCTTCTCCTCGTCTCTGGAATTATACCGGGGCGTGTTCCCGGAGTTCCTGATCTCGATGGTAGGCGCCGGTGAATCCTCTGGTTCATTGGACGTTATCATGCAGCGTATGTCCGATCACTACGCAAAGGAAAACAAGATGAACAACACGATCAAGGGCGCTATGACGTACCCGATCATTCTTGGTGTTCTTTGTATCGGCGTTATTGTTGCAATGTTCACCTTCATCATGCCGCAGTTCGCAGGCATGTATGATGACCCGAGCACGATCCCGGCGTTTACCAAGGTCATGCTGAAATTCTCTGATTCTTTGGTGCACTTCTGGTACATCTACATCGCAGTCATTGCTGGTATCGTCTTCGGTATCACGTACATGATGAAGATCCCTTCCACCCGTCTGAAGTGGGACAAATTCATTATCAAAGCACCGGTCGTTGGACCGCTGGTCGTAAAGATCTATACGGCAAGATTTTCCAGAACCCTTTCTTCTCTGTATTCCTCCGGTATCCCGATGGTAGAGTGCTTACAGCGTTCTTCGGCGATCCTGGGCAATCGTTTCATCAACGAGAAGTTCGTAGATGTTGTGGATGAGGTAAAGCAGGGCGAAACACTGTCCTCCTCCATCCAGAGAACTGAGATCTTCGATTCCATGTTCTGCTCCATCATCTACGTCGGCGAAGAGTCTGGTGCGCTGGATACCATTCTTACCAAGACTTCTGATTACTACGATGAAGAAGCGGATTCCGCAGTTGGCCGTCTGGTAAGCCTGCTCGAGCCTGTTATGATCATCCTGATGGGTATCGCAGTATGCTGCCTGCTGCTTGCAGTATTCCCGGCACTGTACGGTGCATTCGAAAACATTTCCTAACAAAGAACAATTACACACAGAGAGGTGGAAAACTAAATGCTTTCATTTGACGTTACCGATAGAAAAATCCGTATCATCAAGGGTACGGAAAGCAACGGCAAGATCAAGATCAGCGCTGCTGCCGAGATCGCTCTCGAAGAGGCGGTCATCGTCAACGGCCATGTCAACGACATCAACCGTGTCGCAGTTCTGATCAACCAGGTACTGAAGAGCAACAACATGCCCGACAAGGAAGCGATCGTTGCGATCTCTTCCAACCAGACAGTCTTCAAGGAACTCCTGATCACTCCCAACGCAAAGGAGTCTGAGTTCATGAAGGAGATCCGTACCCAGCTCCAGGTACAGATCAACGTAGACGATTCCTACTCTGTCGCTTACGTCATCGTAGGTGATCCGGAGGATGACGAGAACGGCGAGAAGAAGCAGAAGGTGCTCGTTACCGCCTGCCCGTATGATGTAGTTGAGTGCTACAAGCGCATCTTCCACATGCTGGGCATCACCCTCAAGGTCGTCATGATCGGATGTAACGCCATCACCAAGGTGCTGCTCGCAGACTCCAAGGTCAAGGCGAAGATGCCGCTGCTGGCTGTTCAGATCGACAGCGACTTCATCTCCCTCAACCTGTATGAGGACAATCAGCTCTCGTTCTCCCGTTTCGCTTCCATCGATCCGGAGGACTACGATAACCCCGATGACTATGTGTTCGAGGCTGTCAACGAGAACATCTTCCGTATGCTGCAGTTCGCAAGAAGCCGCGGCAGCAACAACATCGAGAACGTTGTATTCTATGGTGACATCAACGTATCCCCGAACCTGTACAACCGCCTGATCGATGAGCTGGCACCGAATGACCTGTCCGTCAGCCAGCTGACCGTTCCGCCGCAGATCCACGGTTATCAGAACCTCGAGTTCTCTGTATACGCCAATGCGATCGGTGCTATGTTCAAGCGTAACAAGCTGACGGAGCACATCAACCTGCTGGATACAGAGAGTGCCGGCAGCTCTACCAAGAGCGGCGGCACCAACGACAAGACCGTTGCGATTTTCGCAGGCGTTGGTCTCGGTCTGGCTGCCCTGATCATCCTTGGTACATGGGGCACACTGTTCGCACTGGATTCCGCTGTCAAGGCAAGCACCGCAGCACTCCGTGAGAAGATCGATTCTCCCGAGACCGCTGCCAAGCTGCAGCAGTATGAGGATCTGCTCGAACTGCGTGACGTTGTGGATGTTTACAAGGCGAACATCACCACTGCAAGCGATGCTTACAAGTCCAAGCCCGTTGTTACCCGCACCTACATCGATGCGATCGACGAGTCCCTCGAAAAGGTTGCTGCTGACTATGGTTATGTCGTAGCAGATTCCGAAGAGGAAGCTGCTGAGCTGGAGGAGGGTGCAAACAAGGCTCTCACACCGGCGATCATCACGGACGTTACTTATAAGGATGGCGTATTTACCCTTCCGATCGGCATCGTGACCGACGATGAGTATGCACAGGACTTCCAGACCTCGCTGGTAGATTACATCTATCAGAAGCACAGCGATCTGTTCGCAAGAGTTCAGTACAACGGCTATGAGGTCCGCTCTGTAGAAGATCTGGCAGAGTATGTCTTTGGTCCGGATGCTGAAGTAGAGGTCGAGGGCGTAGCAAACGCTGTTGGTTTCGAGCTCAAGCTCACGATCAACAACGAGAAGCAGATGCCTGATCTGGAACTTCCGGAAGAAGAAGTTGCTGAGTAAGGGAGGTAGATAACCATGAAGGATATGAGCAACAGAGATAAGATGATCATCATCATTCTCACCATCATCATTGTATTAGTAGCAGGCTTTTTCGCACTGATCCGTCCGACCTACAAGAACTTTGTAGCGGATACGGAGACATTTAACACCACCCAGCAGGAGTGGGACGGCATTGAGGCAAAGATCAATGCGATCCCCGGTCTGAAGACCAACATCACCGAGATCTACAACGAGAGCACATCTATCGCAAAGATCTTTGTAAACGAAGCATTTGCTGATGCCAACAAGAACTACGACGACAGAAAGGTCGCTGTAGCAGTTGATGAGCATCTCCAGCCGGCGATCGACGAGAGCAAGCTCAAGGTCGATAAACTCGAGATCGCCAAGACTGTAGCAGAGGAAGTTGAGTACTTCTACTACACTCCGAACGTTGTGACCTATTCTCTGCTCGAAGCTGCTGACATCAACGGCAACTACGCAGAGGAGATCACCGAGAAGCTGAAGGCTGACGTTGTACTTGCTGAGAAGGAACTCGCAGAGGTTCAGGTAAGCAGCGTGAAGCTTGAAGTTGCCGGTGAAAAGGACGGCTTGCTTGACTTCCTCGACAAGATCCAGGAAGACAAGAACGCAGTTCTCGTAACCGCATTCACCATCGATGACTACCAGTTCCAGGGCGGTCTCGATGAGGAAGAAGAGCAGACCCAGCCGACACAGGCACCCGCTCCGGTAGAGCCCGAGCTCGACGAAGAGGGCAATCCGATCGAGACTCCCACCGAGGCAGCTGCTCCGGTAGAGACTCCCACACAGACCAGCAACAACACTCCGCTTGAAGTAGGCTTCTCCAAGATGGAGATCGAGATCTCGTTCTACAATGCAAAGCCGATCGACCAGCCTGACCTTGGAGACTAAGAAACACGCCTGAAGCGTTTGCTTCAAAAGAAAGGTGGTTAGAATGATTAAGGAGAAAGCGAGAAAACCGCACCGCAGGGTGAAGGGTACGGTTTTGTTCACAGTTGTCTGCATCATGATGGTGCTGATCGTATTCCTGATGGGTACGCTCGCCCTCGCAGCAACTGCGAACAGACGTGCAAACTTCAAGTACCAGCGTGCGCAGAATGAGACCATCGCCAGAACGGTCATCGACGCTGTCGTAACGGATATCAAGAATGATACCTCCACCGACGGTCTGAACAATGCGCTGGCAAACAAGACGAGCTTCGACATGGAAGTCGAGCTCGACGGCCGTCAGTATCCGGTTAGCGTCTCCAGAAGCGGTAAGCAGTGCTGGTATGACGCAACACTGGGCTGGGTCGAGGGTGACATCATCAACCTCACTGCAACTGTAGCAAGCCAGGCTGGCAATGAGCCTGTCAACTACAATGCAAGTATCGTTATGGCGATCACCACTGTGAACAACAACCCGAACATCAACCCGAATCCGGCAGGCGGCGCATTCGTATCTCTGGGTAACATCAGCCCGAAGATCGGTACGACTGGTCTGACCACCGGCGGTACTGAGGTTAACCTGGGCGGTAGCCCGACCGATTATGTACAGCTTGGTCACTCCAACTCCACGCTGATCGAGACTCCGGTCTACATCAACGGCGAAGGTCACATGGAGACTGACATCGACCTGTACATCCCTTCCATGCAGTATACAGGCGATGACAAGAAGCCTACCTTCTTTGCCATTACCGGCGACCTGTACCTCCAGAACAGCCCGCTTCGTTCCCAGTTCGGTACGAACATGAAGTGGCTGACCCAGACCAACAACACCACGGATGTGACAAACTATGCCAATATCCCGTGCATGTATGTTGGCGGCACCGTTTTTGCAAACACCAAGGAGATCGAGCTTGGTGATGCCAACAACGCCATGAATATGTACTGCGGCTCTTTCGAAACCGGCGTAGGTATGAAGGTGAATGGTGACATCTACTGCTTCGATGCTTCCAAGACATCCAAGTCCGGCGGTACTGCTACTGCGACCAACGCTCTGTATGAGTGGGCTGAGAAGCAGATCAAGAATCCGGAAGGCAATACCGAGGCACACACCTTTGGTAACATCTACAGCAAGGGCAATCTTGACCTTGCGAAGTCCGGCAGCACGAAGTTCACCACTGACGGTGATATCCGTGCGGAGGGCAACATCAAACTGAACGGCTGCGAGATCGGCGGCGACGTTGTCTGCGGCAAGACACTGATCATCGGCGATGATGTGATCGTTCACGGCAACATCTATGCAGATGTCCTGATCGTAACTGCAACGAACGGCGTAACCTGTGACAATTGCTATGTGAATACGCTTGCTTCCGGCAAGGTTACGGCAGCACATGTTTACTATGGTCAGATGGCTTCGAGCATAACGATCACAAACGTGGTAACTTCTACAGTTTGGGTTCAGGAAAATCCTTATTATGGCTATGACGCCGAAAAGGTCGAGTATGATATGGTGATCAATAACGGCGGTTCATCCATTACGGTCCATCAGGAGAAGGTCGGCGGTAATAGCGAGCATGTAACAGCTCCTTCTTCAATCGCCTCAGCCACGATCGTTGGCGGTGACCATCCGAACTCCACTGGCAATATTTCTGCCACCGAGTACAAGAAGGGTAGCCACAATGTCAAGATCTATCCGACCGGTTTCACGCAGGCTGACATCCTGACGAACATCATCACGGTTCCGCAGGCATCTTCCTACACGGATCCGACCAGCTTCCCGACCACTCGTGCGGAACTGAACGCACTGGTCACGATCCTGGACAGCAACAACAACCTGATCATCCCGTCTGTAAACCTCGGATCAACTACTGCAAATAACATCATCACCAACAGCTGTATCTGTTCCGGTACCGCTTGCCAGGATTACACCTTCAAGCCGAACGGAACCATGGCAGTTATCCTCGATAACGCAAACATGGGCGGTCATAAGTTCATCATTGATGATACGAATGGTACTGTACTGTTCTTCGTTGAGGGTTCGTTCGAGAATTCTGCTCAGGGCGGCGCATTCTTAAACAAGCACTACTACGACCTGATCTATGCAAACCCGAGCAGCCCGAGCTACACATTCAGCGTAAACAGAACCACGCTGGCTGACTACCCGAACGTCTATGTATACGGCGCTGCCGGCTCCAGTATCAACATGGACGCTAACACGATCATGACCGCTAACATCAGAGCACCGAAGACGATCTACAAGGGTGCGACTGGCAGAGCCTGCAACATCACCTACACCGACTCCGATACCACAACGATGTCTTACATCGGCGTTATCGGTCAGTGTATCGCAGGTGAGATCGAAGTTGACAACGGCTGGGGTCTTGCCTATGTAGAGCCCGGCAACAACGGCGGCAACCCGAATCCGAACCCGAACCAGCCCCAGAACAACCCCAACCAGACAGTTACCTACAGCACGAACGGCGGTTCGATCAACTACACAATTTATTAAGGAGAGGAGTGTTGGATCATGAAATCGGCTAAAAAGAAAACAGTCAAAGGCATGACGCTGATCGAGATCATCATTGCGATCCTTGTCATGGGCGTCATGGGTACCATGATGTGCGTGATCGGTGCGTCTGCGGCAAAAATGATGATCGACACGAATCATCTTAATAACAAGACCACTGCGGAAGCACCCATTGCCATCGCACAGGATGCCAATTCCGTGACTGCGGCTCCCACGAATGTAGGCGCCATCAAGATCACCACTTCTAACGGCGGCTTCACGGATCGCACGGTTCCTGCAACCAGCGTAAAGAAGTATACCACCAAGGAATACGGCGATGCACTGGGCGAGCAGGGTCAGTCCCACATGAACGGCAACATCGTGTTCTATACAATTCAATAAGGGGGGAGCTCAATGAAAAAGAACAAAGTCAAGGGCTTCACGTTGATTGAATTGATCATCGTCATGGGCATCTTCATGGTGGTCATGGTCGCAGCAATGAGCATGATGGAACCCGTCAGCAAGATGGTGACTCTGGCGGACGTTCGTGAAAGCGGCGCCGCTCAGGTGAACTCCGTCTCCAGTTTCCTCCAGTCTGAGCTCGGCTCTGCGGAGTACCTGATGGTGACCAATCGTGTGTATAAGGATGGTTCTAACGAGATCAGCGACACCTCCTGTCAGAACCTCGTGAATCAGTACGTGACCCGCTATTACGAGGGCGTTCTCAAGAAGGGTGCGACCGTAGCGGCTCCTGCCTATGGCAAGGGCAAGGTCCACGTCATGACGATCGACAATACCAACCACGGTATGATCACGACGCGTGTGTATGATGTGGATTTCGCACTGGGCGCACACTGCGGTGCTGCATCTGAGGTCAATAAGTGTGCAATCAACAAGGCGTACTACGTGAACACTGATTATCAGATCGACCTGGGCGGCAACATGATCTCCACGGATCAGACCGTTCCCGCATTTGATCCGCAGTTGTTCCTCCAGAGCCTTTCTGCAACTGACACCACGTTCAACATCACCGCTAAGATGACCAGAGGCGCAGGTACCAGCAATCCGAAGACCTACGAGTTCACAACTTCTTCGACGGTACCGCTCGTCAACATCATGGAGAGACCTGGCGCAGTCACCGGTAAGTATTTCGTTATCAGAGAGACCGGCACCGGCGGCTCTTACACAGCGGACATCGTTGACCTGGGTACGACCGTCAGCCTGGAAACACCTTCTGTTGAGCCGACACACACGCTCACAAGAAGCTTCGGCGGACTTTCCACGGTATCTTCGATCTGGGTAAACCTCGATTCGACACTGCCGACAGCAGGTCCCACCAGTGCCTACACGTTCGTATATTCCTACGGCAACGAGATGGACACCAACTAAAGCATAAAAAATCGGCAGTCGGAAGATTGCTCCTCCGACTGCCGAGCTTTTTAGTGCAACAACCGAACTCAGGGTTCGGAAGCAATACGTACCAGAAGTGAACCGTACCAATCGATCATCCGCTCTCCCCATAGAGCTCCGAGGAACAGTCCGGCGGCAAGCGCAGGTCCGAATGCGAATTTGGATTCGCCGCTCAGACGCTTGTTGATCAGCCCCCACACGGCGGCGATCACAACTCCGAAGAACACCGCAGCAAGCGCTGCCTTCCAGCCGATCAGCAGACCACCGGCTGCCATGATGAGCGTATCGCCCAACTCAATGCCACGGCGGATCTCATCAGAACCGGTCTTCTTGCGAATGATCGCACCGCTGATCTCACCGATCAGGAAGAAAGGTACGCTGACGATCACCAGACCGAGCAGATGTCCGAGAAGACCGCAGTCATCATAGATGAGGAACTCCGGATAATACTTCAGGTTCGGGTAGTTCGGCAGGAGCGGGATGACGATCACCGGAACGGCGACAACGACGATCGCAGCAAGCAGACGAAGATCCATTTCCATTGTATCCCAGTCCATAAACCCAAGACAGATCAGGATCGAGAAGAAGAAGCAATACATCAGTGATTTGAAATTGAAGTCCATCACTGTAAAGGTGATGATGTAAACGATCCCGTTGAGTGCTTCCACGATCGGGTAGCGGGGGGAGATCTTTTCACCGCAGTTTCTGCATTTCCCGTGCAGGATGAAGACCCAGCTGATGATCGGAATGATGTCGATCACCCGTATCTTGGCACCGCAGGTGGTACAGTGCGAAGCACGTTTGACCAGTGATTCATTTCTTGGCAGCCTGTATATGACAACATTTAAAAAGCTGCCGATACAGATACCATAGAAAAATACGATTGGGTAGAACATCATGTAGAAGCCGATGTCCATGTACTCGTTGTGAAGCATAGTGTTTGCCCTCCTAAAATCGTGATATATATATTATAGCATACACAAGGTCATTTTACAAGTAGAAATAATAAAAAGTATGGAGGTTATCGTATGAAAAACATTCGTATTGGTGATTACCTTGTTGAGCAGAAGCTGCTCACGCAGGACCAGCTCGATCAGGTTCTGGCAAAGCAGAAGGAATCTCAGGGTTCCAAGCGCTTTGGTGAAATGGTCGTCGAGCTGGGATTCATCTCCGAGGTCAGCCTTGCTAAGGCACTGGCAGCCAAGCTGCGTGTACCTTATGTAGATCTCAGCAATGTTGAGATCGACGAAGAGGCAGTCCGCAAGATCCCGGAGAGCCTTGCCAAGAAGCACACGGTCATCGCCATCAACATCCAGGGCCGCCGTCTGACTGTTGCAACGGATGACCCGATCAACTTCAACATCCTCGAAGACATCAAGATGCAGACCGGTATGGATACCATCCCGGTACTCGCTACGAAGTCTGCCATCAACAAGGCGATCGGTCAGCGCTACTCCATGGAGAACGTTGACAGCGTGCTTGAGTCTGTAACACAGTTCAAGGACACCGAGATGGAGGACGAGGAGTCGAAGGACAGAGTAGAGAGCGCACCTATCGTAAAGCTCGCTACCACCATCATCGAGAACTCCTACCGTGCAGATGCAACGGATATCCATATCGAGCCGTTCAAGACCTACACCCGTATCCGTATCCGTGTAAACGGCGACCTGGTAGAGCTGATGAACGTATCCAACGTGGTACACAACGCTCTGACCACCCGTCTGAAGCTGATCTCCGGCATGAACATCGCCGAGAAGCGTATCCCGCAGGACGGCCGTTTCACCCAGACTGTAGACGGCACCGTGCTCGACGTCCGTGTATCCTCTCTGCCGACCGTTAACGGTGAGAAGATCGTTATCAGAATCCTGTCCACCGGTAACATTGCCCTGCGTAAGATCACTGACCTGGGTATGTCCGACTACAACTATGAGCTCTTCGAGTCCATGATCAAGTGCCCGCACGGCGTTATCCTCGTAACCGGTCCTACCGGTTCCGGTAAGACGACCACCCTGTACGCTGCACTTGGTGAGCTCGCAAAGCCGCATGTAAACGTTATCACCGTTGAGGACCCGGTCGAGAAGGCGATCGACGGCATCAACCAGGTACAGGTAAATGCCAAGGCAGGTATGACCTTCGCAGCCGCCCTGAGATCCATCCTTCGTCAGGACCCGGATATCGTCATGATCGGTGAGATGCGTGACTCCGAGACTGCCGATATCGGTATCCGTGCCGCTATCACAGGTCACTTGGTACTTTCCACGCTGCATACCAACGACGCTGCTTCCACCATCGTCCGTCTGGTAGATATGGGCGTTGCACCGTACATGGTAGCAACCTCTCTGATCGGCGTTATCGCTCAGCGTCTCGTTAAGGTGCTCTGCCCGAAGTGCAAGCGCCAGAGAATGTCCACTGAGGAAGAGAACAAGCTGATGAAGCTCGATGACTTCACAACACCGATCCCGGTATTCGAGGCTACCGGCTGTCCGGAGTGCAACAACACCGGTTACAGAGGCCGTACCGCTATTCACGAGATCATCCACTGCTCTGCCGGCATTTCCACCATCGTTGCCCGCAACGGCTCCAAGGAGGAGATCGAGGAGAAGGCAAAGGAGAACGGCACCAAGCTGCTTCGTGATAACGTTTCCGAGCTGGTACAGCAGGGCGTTACCTCGATGGACGAGCTGGTTCGTGTAACCTACGCCGTATAATCTGTAAGCTATTGAGATCCGGCGGCTTACAGATTGGGTAAGCCGCTGCAATATATGATGTTTGGAGGAATATCGAAATGGCGATTGAAATTAACCGCATCCTGAACGAAGCCCGTGCGATCGGCTGTTCTGACTTGCACTTCACTTTTGGTATCAACCCGATCGTTCGTCTGAACGGTATGCTGCGTAAGATGACCAAGTACGGCGAGATGGACGAGGAAGAGATCCTGGATATCGTAAACCAGATGACCAATGAGCAGCAGATGGCAAGCGTCCGTGCTCATAAGGATACTGACTTCTCGTTCCAGACCACAGCCGGCTACCGTCACCGTGTCAATGTATTTTTCCAGAGAGGCAAGACCGCAATTGCGATCCGTCTGCTCCGTAACGATATCCCGACACTGGAGGATCTGCATCTGCCGCCCGTTCTGGCTGACTTTGCGATGCGTCCCCGTGGTCTGGTGCTCGTAACCGGTCCTACCGGTTCCGGTAAGTCCACCACGCTGGCAGGCATGATCGACTACATCAATGTACACAGAAGTGCTCACGTTATCACGATCGAGGACCCGATCGAGTACGTTCACACCCACAAGCTCTGCATGGTCAACCAGAGAGAAGTCGGCGACGACGTTCCGGACTTCGCACTGGCACTCCGTGCTGCACTTCGTGAAGACCCCGATGTAATCCTCGTAGGTGAGATGCGTGACTTCGAGACCATCCAGGCAGCGATCACCGCAGCCGAGACCGGACACCTCGTACTTTCCACCCTGCACACCACCTCTGCCGCTGATACCATCAACCGTATCATCGACGTATATCCGGAGCATCAGCAGAACCAGATCAGAACCCAGCTCGCAAACAACCTCGTAGGCGTTATCTCCCAGACCCTGCTGCCGAGACTTGACGGCAAGGGCCGTGAGGCTTGCATGGAGATCCTGGCTGTTACCGACGCTTGCTCCGCCATGATCCGTGACGACAAGGTGCACCTGCTGCTGTCGGCGATCCAGTCCGGTAAGCAGTACGGCATGATGTGCCTCGACCAGGAGCTTGCCCGCTTCGTAAAGCGTGGTATCGTTTCCGAGCAGGCAGCCATCGAGAAGTGCCAGTCCAAGGCAGAGTTCTATCGTTACCTGAATGGTACCTGATCGACAAACGCAAAGAGGAGGGGAGACCCTCCTCTTTTTGTATCATCTGACAGAATATCATGCGCATATCTGTGCATTCCTCCAAATCTGCCGTAAACTCCTTGACCCTGACGCTGCGTCATAGTGTATACTGAACTCAACGGGAGGTGAGACCATGCGGACAGTCAACGAAGTCAGCAAGCTGAGCGGCGTGAGTATACGCACGCTGCAATATTACGACCAGATCGGGCTGCTTTCACCCACCGAGCGCACCGAAGCGGGCTACAGGCTGTATGACGATGCAGCGCTGGAACGGCTCGGGCAGATCCTGCTGTTCCGGGAGCTTGCGTTCCCGCTGGCGGAGATCCGGGACATCCTCGATGCGCCGGATTTTGACCGGGATCTTGCGCTTCGGCAGCAGATCAACCTGCTGACGCTGAAAAAGGAGCGCCTGGAGCGCATCATCACACTTGCCCGTGATATGCAGAAAAAAGGAGGGATCACGATGGATCTTACAGCATTTGACGAATCAAAGATCGAGGAGTACGCCGCCCGCGCCAAGGCTGCCTGGGGAAACACAAAAGAATACGCCGCCTATACAGAAAAAGCAGCCGGCAGGACGGCGGAGGATCACAAGACCATCGCAGAGGGGCTCATGGCGGTGTTCGCCGAGTTCGGCTCGCTGCGGGATCAGCCGGAGGATGCCCCGGCGGTGCAGGCGCTTGTGGTGCAGCTGCGGGACTATATCTCGGCGCATTACTATCCGTGCAGCAACGAGATGCTCGGCAACCTCGGGCAGATGTATGCCGCAGAGGGCGAATTTCGCCGGAACATCGACAAAGCCGGCGGCGATGGCACAGCCGTCTTCGCAAGCCGAGCCATAGCGCATTTCCTTGCCGCCAACAACTGAACAGCCTGCCCCCACGCTCTTTTTGCGCAAAAACAGCGTGGGGGCTTGCTTTTTTTGGAAAATCATGCTATACTAAATAGGTATTCTGCGGAAAGGAGATGCACCGGGCGCCCGGTGCTGCTACATCATGCTGTTATCTGTTCTGACGCCGCTCATTGCGGCTGTATTGTTTTATGCATTCGGAAATTACTGGCTCACCCATGTCAAAAACCCGCCGGAGGTCAGCCTTCCGAAGCCGCTGGATCGCCTTGCATCCGGCAAGATCACCGGGAACATGCTCCTGCGCATCACCGGCGTGACGGCGGGTGTGGAGGTCGTCCTGTTCGTGCTGCTCCATCTGCTGGTGAAGCTCGGCATGTACACGGAAGAAAGCCAGATCCCTGCCTATGCGCTGCTTCTGACGGCGGTGATCCCGTTTGCGGCGGCATTTGTCTGCTGCTTCATGCCGCAGAAGAAAAACGTAGGGCGCTTTCTGCTGCATTTAGGTGCATGGCTGGCGGTGCTGCTCTGTCTCGAGGTCTGCCTGTTCAACGGCAAGAGCTTCACATCCGACAAAACTGCCACTGTCCTGACTGTCAGCCCCAAGCCCACGGAGGGCGAGGTGCAGCATGTCACGGAGATGAACGGCGAGTACATCATCAACGGCGATGCAGAGCTTGAACTGTCCGGCATCCCGGACGGCACCCACGGCATCATCGTCCGCATGGATCAGGAGCAGGAGAAGGGCGCACGCCTTGTCCACACCTGGCTCGACATGAAGGATGACAATTTCCGGTACAGCTACTCTGTCACCTCGGACAAGTTCACAATGGGCTTCGACTATGATGCGACGTTCTCGATCGACCCCTATGGCAGCGTTCACGGGCTTTTGCTGCACATCGGCTCCGTGACGGAGGAAGTGACCGTGCATGAAGTCGCTGCCGTGTCTGCGCTGCCGTTCCGGTTCTCGGCGCTGCGCTGGCTGCTGCTGCTCTTCTGCGGTGCGCTGCTGATAGCGGTGCTCGACTTCCGTCTCTGGGAGATGCGCTACACCCGCACCATCCCGCAGCGTGTGACGGTCTGCATCGTCACGGCGCTCTGTGTGGTGTCCACCGTCTGCTTCTGGGCGCCGGGCGAGGAGCTCCAGGAGTACAAGCAGGGTGAGGACATCACCTTCGCCGACCCCTACACCCAGACCTTTGACGCCTTCCGCAAGGGGCAGGTCTATCTCGATATTGACGCCGATCCCGGACTTGCGGTCCTCGAAAATGTCTATGACAACAGCGAGCGCAAGGCGACAAGCGTGGAATACCGCTGGGATACCGCCTATAAAAACGGCAAATACTACAGCTATTTCGGCGTGACACCGATCCTTGTGCTGTATTATCCGGTCTATTTCCTGACAGGCAAGCTCCCGACCGTACCGATCGCTGTCGATGTCTTTGCAACGCTCTCGTCGCTGCTGCTCTGTCTGACGATCCTTGCAGCCGTCCGTCTGCTCGTGAAGCAGCCGAATCTCCTGCTGCTCCTGCTGAGCCTTCCCACGGCGGTCTGCACCTCCTCGGTCTATACCTGTCTGCAATACACGGACAAGTACTATGTTGCGGTATCCTCCGGCATGTGCTTCCTGCTGCTGACGCTCTGGCTCGGATTCTGGGCGTGCAGGGCAAAGAAGCCGGTGGTGCGCTGCATCCTGCTGGCGTGCAGCGGACTTTCGATGGCACTCTGTGCAGGCGCCCGCCCCACGATGGCGATCAGCACGGCAGTGCTGGTGCCGTTCTTCCTCGGCATCCTCCTGCGGAAATCCCGACCGCTCACTTCCAAGCTGGCACAGCTTTGCAGCTTCACGCTCCCGCTGCTTGCAGGCATCTGCGGGCTGTTTGCCTATAACAATGCACGTTTCGGCTCGCCGTTCGATTTCGGTGCAGCCTACCAGCTCACCGTCAGCGATGTCCATGCCAACACGCTGCGGCTCGGTCTGCTCCCGGCGGCGGTCAAGCAGTATCTGCTGCAAGCGCCGTTCCCCCGCACCTCGTTCCCGTTCTTCGAGCCGATCAATTCGTCTCTGCGCAATTATGGGCGCTATCTCTACACCGATGCGACCTACGGCGCACTGTCGATGCCGGCGCTTCTTCTCGGCACGTTGCTGCTGCCGCTGGCGCTGCGTCGTGGCAGCCGTCAGACGACCCTCGGCATCACCACGCTCCAGAAGCGTGCGGCGCTCGTGGTATGCTTCGCCGTGCCGGTACTGCTGGCATGGATGGATCTCTGCATCGGCGGCGTGAACCAGCGCTATGTCACCGACATCCTGCCGCTCCTGACGATCGGCGCCGTGGTCGTGATGCTGCGCACGGTGGATGTCAAGCGCCATCTCTATCGCTACGGTATCGTCATCCTGAGCCTGTTCGTAACAATGGGCATGATCTGGCTGCTGATGATCGGTCTGCGTGACTGCACCCTCCTCCGCCACTGCCCGAACCTCTACGATGCCGCCGAAGATGCCTTGATTTTCTGGCACTAAGTGGGGAGCCCTCACGGGCAGGTTGCTTCGCAGATTATGGTGCACCTTTTCAACGACCACATGCCCCCAATGCTTCGCAAAGGGGGCATCGTTGTTTTTTCTTGGCACATCGCAGCTAAAGCTGCTCCAATGCAGTTTTCCGGGGCTTCAGACAATGGTGCGGTGCAGTTATAGCAGGGGGAGCGGATGAGAATACGGTGTTTCCGGCTTCCGGCTGCAAAAAGTCAGAAAAAGTGAGGATTATACCCATACATGCATCTTCTTTTACTCCGACAATTATGTTACATATTTAACAAATACCGGCAATCCCTGCTGTTTTGTATTACGTTTCGTAAAAAACGACGGAAATTTAACGATAAAGGCATATCAAATTGAGCTATTTAAACAATGTGTAGTGAAGTGTGACATAATATTTGTCAAAATCGTCAATTGCAAGCATGTGCAAAATAGGGTATACTTAATCTATGGGACTGTGCAGCCCTGTCTGCACGCCGCACCACACCAAAAGAAACCAAGGGAAAGGAGATGCTCCGGTTCTGCGGAGCATAGGTGAAAACAATGGCAGCAATTGAGTCCAGCGAGTTCAAGAAATTCAAGAAGATGTTCAGCGAAAAGCTGCAAACCAAGTTCAATGTATCCCCCGATGAGGCGTCCGATCAGCAGGTCTATGAGGTGCTGTCTGCGCTGGTGGTGGAGTACCTGAAGAATAAGCGCCGCAAGTTCATCAACGGCGTACACTCTGCCGGCAAGAAGCAGGTCTACTATCTCTCGATGGAGTTCCTGATGGGCCGCTCCCTCAAGACCAGCCTGTACAACCTCGAAATGGCAGACCAGGTCAAGGAGATGCTGGCGGATTTCCATATCAACATCGACAAGATCTACGAGTGCGAGCCGGATGCCGGTCTGGGCAACGGCGGTCTGGGCAGACTGGCTGCCTGCTACCTCGACGGTATGGCAACGATGGCTATGCCGGCAATGGGTCACTCCATCTGCTATGAGTACGGTATCTTCAAGCAGAAGCTCGAAGACGGCTGGCAGACCGAGCTGCCGGACAACTGGCTCCCGGGCGGTTCTGTATGGCTCGATCCCAAGCCGGAGAAGGCTGTGGAGATCCACTTCGAGGGCGAGCTGAACGAGTACTGGGATAATCAGTATCATCACATCTCCCATGTGAACTACAACACCGTTATGGCAACGCCGGTGGATATGTATGTTTCCGGCTATGATTCCCCCGGTGTATCCGTGCTCCGTCTGTGGAGCGCCAAGGCGCCTTCCTTCAACATGGAGATGTTCAACCAGGGTGACTATGCCAAGGCACTGGGTCAGAACTCCATCGCCAATGCCATCTCCAAGATCCTGTACCCGAACGACAATCACCTCGAGGGCAAGAGCCTGCGTCTGCGTCAGCAGTACTTCCTCTGCGCCGCTGCGATCGGTGACATCGTCAACACCCATATGAATGTATACGGCACCCTCGACAATCTGCACGAGAAGGTCGCCATCCACATCAACGACACCCACCCGACCCTCGCCATCCCGGAGCTCATGCGCATCCTGCTCGATGACTGCGGCTACGGCTGGGAGAAGGCATGGCACATCGTGACCAACACCTTCGCTTACACCAACCACACCGTTATGGCTGAGGCACTGGAGAAGTGGGATGTCAACATGATGAAGCACATCATCCCGAGAGTGTTCTCCATCATCGTAGAGATCAACAACCGTTACTGCCAGCAGCTCATGGAGCGCAACGGCGGCGATTCTGCCAAGACCACGAGAATGTCCATCATCAAGGACAACACCGTGCATATGGCGACCCTCTGTGTGGCAGCTTCCCACAGCGTCAACGGCGTTTCCAAGCTCCATTCCGAGATCATCAAGACCGATGTCTTCGCCGATGAAGCAAGAGACATGCCGCACAAGTTCAAGAATGTCACCAACGGTATCGCATACCGCCGCTGGCTGTACCAGTCCAACCCGGGTCTGACCGAGCTGCTGCGTGAGAAGATCGGTGACGGCTTCCTGCGGGATGCTGCCGAGCTGAAGAAGCTCGCAGTTTTCGCCGATGATGAGGAAGTCCTCGAGCGCTTCATGGCTGTCAAGAAGGAGAACAAGGAGCGTTTTGCCAAGTTTGTGAAGCATGCGACCAAGGTCGATCTCAACACCGACAGCATCTTCGATGTACAGGTAAAGCGTCTGCATGAGTACAAGCGTCAGCACCTGAATGTGATGAACATCCTGGCGCAGTACAACTACCTGCTCGAGAATCCGGATGCCGAGTTCACGCCCAAGACCTATATCTTTGCGGCAAAGGCAGCACCGGGCTACTACCTCGCAAAGCAGATCATCAAGATGATCTGGGCAATTTCGGAAGAGATCCGCAAGAATCCGAGGATCTCCGAGAAGCTCGCTGTTCACTTCGTGGAGGACTACAGTGTAACGCTCTCCGAGCTGCTGATGCCCGCTTCCGACATTTCGGAGCAGATCTCCCTGGCAGGCACCGAGGCTTCCGGTACCGGCAACATGAAGCTCATGCTGAACGGCGCTGTAACGCTCGGTACGCTCGACGGTGCGAATGTCGAGATCCGTGATGCCGTCGGCGATGACAACATCATCATCTTCGGTATGAAGACCGAGGAAGTGGCAGCCCGCAAGGAGCACTACAATCCGGAGCAGCTCTACAACGAGGATCAGGTGATCCGTGACTGCATCAACCGCATGTACCACGGTATCAACGGCTGCACCTTCGCAGAAGTTGCCAACTCCCTCAAGACCCAGGATCCGTATATGGTACTGGCCGACTTCGAGGACTACAGACGTGCGCAGGCATTCAGCACCGAGTGCTATCTCGACAAGAAGCGCTGGGCGAAGATGGCTCTGCTGAACACCGCAGGTGCCGGCATCTTCTCCGCCGACCGTGCTGTCAGCGACTACGCAAGAGACATCTGGGCTCTGTAAGCAGTCATTTGTGAATAGAAGCGTGCTTGATTGCCTGCAATTGGGCACGCTTTCTTATAGTACGGGGATGATAGTCTGAATATCTTTGGATAGCATGGGCTATCATTTGTGCAGTGCTTTTCCTCCTCGATTTTTGAAAAAGCGGGTTGAGGGTGCGCAGCACCCCCATAATCCTCCCCCTTTGGGGGAGGTGCCGCCGAACGGCGGCGGAGGGGGCGGCTTGCAGCACGCCTGTCCGAGAAAACAGTCTTTTCATAGGAGTGATCGTATGAGCCATCTGTATGACAGTTGGGATACAAGCTATAAATCACCTTTTGGCGCCATCCGGAAGGGTAAGGTCTGCTATTTCCAGATCCGCCTGCCCAAGGAGGTCACGCCGGATTATGCGCCCTGTCTGGTGCTGTTCCGCACGGGCTTCCGGGAGCGCTTCATCAGCATGTTCCCCATCAGCGAAGAGGAGGACTGCAAGGTCTGGGGCTGCGGCTATATCCCGAAGTATGTCGGTGTCCACTACTATTATTTCGCCTACACGCAGAACCGGGAGCGCTTTTTCATCAAGAAGACTGCCGGACATATCGGCAACCTCAACGACGGCGACCTGTTCCAGCTGACCGTCTATGATGAGGATTTTGACACGCCCGATTTCCTCAAGGGCGGCGTGATGTACCAAATCTTCCCGGATCGCTTTGCCAAGAGCGGCAAGGTGCATGAGAATATCCCGGACGGCAGAGTCCTGCGGGATGACTGGGGCGGTACGCCCTGGCACAGACCGGATGCACACGGGCATGTCTGGAACAATGACTATTTCGGCGGCGACCTCGAAGGTATCCGGGAGAAGCTGCCCTATCTGAAGGATCTGGGTGTGACATGCATCTACCTGAACCCGATCTTCGAGAGCCACGAGAACCACCGCTACAACACCGCCAACTACCGCAAGGTAGACCCGCTCCTCGGCACGAACGAGGATCTGAAAACGCTGTGTGCAGACGCCAGAAAGCTCGGCATCTCCATTATTCTGGACGGCGTGTTCTCGCATACCGGCGCAGACAGCATCTATTTCAACAAGTACGGCCGCTATGACAGTATCGGCGCCTACCAGTCGAAGGACAGCGAATACTACCCCTGGTACTCGTTCTATCATTTCCCGGATGAGTACGAGGCGTGGTGGGGCATTGACACCCTCCCGAACGTGCAGGAGAACAACAAGGAGTATACCCAGTTCATCTGTGGCGAGGGCGGCGTGCTCGATTACTGGCTGAATATGGGCGTGGCAGGCTTCCGTCTTGACGTGGCGGATGAGCTGCCGGATGCCTTCCTCGACAATCTGCGCACCCGTGTCAAGAAGAACGGCGAGGACAAGATCGTCATCGGCGAGGTCTGGGAGGATGCTTCCAACAAGGAGGCTTACGGCGTGAAGCGCCGCTATCTCCTCGGCGCACAGCTCGATTCTGTGATGAATTACCCCTTCCGCGAGGCGATCATCAACTATATCAAGGGCATGCGCAGCCGTGACTTCCGTCATGCGATCATGACCATCCTCGAAAACTATCCGAAGCCGACGGTCGATGTGCTGATGAACTTCGTTTCGACGCATGACATCGAGCGTGCGATCAACCGTTTCGGCGGCGAGAGCTGCGATGACAAATCCAAGGACTGGATGGCAGAGCGCTATCTGAACGAGCATGAATACTGGCTCGGCAAGTCCCGCCTGAAAGCGGCAACGGCGATCATGTTCTTCCTGCCGGGCGTGCCGTGCATCTACTACGGCGATGAAGCGGGCTTGCAGGGCTACAAGGATCCGTTCAACCGCCGCTGCTACCCGTGGGGACACGAGGATCAGGAGCTGATCGACTTCCACAAGGAGCTTTCCCGCATCCGGAAGGAGTACCGGGTATTCCGCACGGGTCGGATGAGCTTCCTCCCGGCACAGGACGATGTCATCGCCTTTGCCAGAACGCACGAAGGCTCGGGCTTTGCGGTACAGGTCTATGTCAACCGCTCCGAGCATGAGCAGCGTGTACAGTTCTGCCCGTGGAAGGAGAACTATCGCCTGTCCGGTGTGGAGCGTGGTACGATCGAGGGCGATACGGTCTATCTGGCACCGTTTGACTATGCCGTGATCGTCTGCCGTGCGCAGACCGGCGAATCCCCCGTGGAGCAGGACGAATGTCCCCGCCCCGAGCACGAATCCCACATCCACCCGTAGCGGGGAGGTGCGGAGCCCGCACTGGCGGGTTGCTTCGCAGCTTGCTACTGCACTACTTTGATTATCGCTTGCCCCCAATGCTTACGCAAAGGGGGCAAAGCTGTTTTTTCTTAGCACGTCGCATCCGTTCGGATGCTCCAATGCAGTGCTTCGGAGTTTCAGACAAAGGTGCATCAAGATCGTTTTTTTGATCAAACTTTTTTTTCGTAAAAAAAGTTTGTGGGAGTCCAGAGGGCAAAGCCCTCTGGTCGCTCACCGCAGTGAGCGAAATACCCTGAACCCGAAGGCGCTCCGCAAGGGAGGGCGTCCCCTACCTATTCTCCGAGCATGTCTCTCCTTGCCGTCCTTGGACGGCAACAAAACACACCCTCAATTTACCAAACAGCGCAGGACAGCCGTTCCTGCGCTGTTTCCAGTATTTGAGGGTTGCGGCAACGCCGAGCTGTATGCTATGATGAGACTGTGGAAACGATCCACAGAAAGGGGTCAGTACTATGCTGAAACAAAAACATGCCGCAGCGGCAGCCTTGCTGATGGCGGCAGCGGCGGCGATGCTGTGCATCCCGGTGCAGGGCGCTGCTGCGGAAAGCTATGCCGATGAGGTCGTGACGCTCGTGAATGCGGAGCGTGCGGCGGCGGGTCTGGCGCCGGTGTATGCCGTGCCGGTGCTGCATGATGCGGCGGCAGTCCGTGCGGCGGAGACCGTGACGAGTTTCTCCCACACCCGCCCGGACGGGAGGAGCTGTTCGACTGTGCTGAACGATGCCGGGATCCCGTGGCGGATGACCGGCGAGAACATCGCCTACGGCTATGCCACGCCGGAAGCGGTCGTGGACGGCTGGATGCATTCCGAGGGGCACAGAGCCAACATCCTGGGCGATTTCGACTACATCGGCGTGGGCGTGACCGAGCAGAACGGCACGCTCTACTGGGCGCAGGTCTTCACCGGCGGCGCAGTTTTGGACGGCGCCTATCTCCCCGGTGAGATCAAAGCGCCGGAGCCTGTGACGGAGCCAACGGAGCCGCAGTTTTCCACAGATGCACCGACACCGGTGGGAAACCCGGAGCCTACAGAAGCACCTACAAGCTCCTGCACAGAAGGGGAGTGCGGCAAGCCGTTCACCCTCTGCATCGGGGATGTATGCCCCGTCTACACCTGCACGGGTGACTGTGCAAACGGCTGCACCGATCCGCTGCAAATGCTGCTGCGCTGTCTCGGCGGCAAAGGCTGCGGCAGCCTGAACGGGCTGTTCGGATGCCGGAAATAATGTAAAAGCCGGACAGTTCCTGCGGGAGCTGTCCGGTTTTTACATGTCTATGCAAAGGGTAGTTGAGAAGTCATTGTTTTACGCTGTTGTGACCACGTGGTACCAGAACTTCATCACTATCTTCAAGGGCGTTCTGCCAGACTTTAAGCGCATCGCCGTAATCTGAAACAGCCTCTCTTTTGTGACTGTCATCTGTGATCAAAGAAATGGAAAAATCACTGCTCTTTTGAATCATATTATGTAACCAATCTTTATATTTTCCACCTGTATTGGCTGTTTTGCGCAATTCGCTCACAGCTTGTTTGGATTTTTCAACATCGAATGACTTGATGGAATATAGGTCGTCGTACATCTGTTGTATAGAATCGATTGCTGTATGGGCTTGCCTATCCAATTCGTTCGTATCTAAATTCCCATATGCATCCATAGCGTACCCAAGCGTATCTGCATAAGTATTATTTAATATAGTCACTTCTGACCAAGTATTTTGATCCTTCTCCAGTTGATCTGACAGCTTTTGGATTTCAGCCAGCATGTTATCCATTTTCTTCTGAAAAACATCGTATTCAATGTATTCTTCGGCTTCGATCGGTGAGTTTTTTATTGCTTTTATGACATTGTTATAGTTATCTGCGCTGTTTTTGAGATCAGTGATCGTTCGGGCGGATAGATTTAACGCACGGATTTCTTTATTGACTTTTTCTGCTTCTGCTTTGATCTTCTCTCGTTCCGCTTTTTTTCTTTCTTGTTCAGCCTTGACCTCTGCTTCGTAATCGGATTTCAGGTTATCAAGTTGCGTCATTTTTGTGATATCAATTTTCTTTTTTTCTTGATCAGACAGAGCGTCATATGCTTTGTGTGCATCGGAAAGAGCGCCGTTTACCGAGGTGTCGTATGTTTCAGGGAGCGCATCTATTGCTTCCTGTGTGGATTTTGCTTCTTTTGACATACAGCCAGTGAGCATTGTACAAAGCAATACTATGGCAATCAAGGATGTGATTCTTTTCATAGATGGTTCCCCCTTTGTAGTATGTATTTTACATTTAAAACAGAATAAACCAATGATTTAAATGATTCATCCTCCTCTCAAAATACAACAATAGTGATGTGCTAATAATATTATAACATCATATTAGGCTTTTGTCAATACTACACAAATGATGTATAATTAAAATTAACACAACGTTCACTTTTTACCAAGGGGGAGCTGCTTCCATGAATAATCACCTGCTTCTGTATCCTAATCTCGTTGCAGTCAGAAAGGCAAAGTGTACGCAGAGGGAAATTGCAGAATATCTTGGAATCTCACAGCAAGAGGTTAGCCGATATGAGCGGGGAGAGATAAAGGCTTCTATTGGTTACCTTTGTGATGTAGCAGATTATTGTGGCGTAAGTGTGGATTATATTCTTGGACGTGAACCGAAAAGCAAAGAACTTTTGCGGGAAGATGAGGCACAGATTCTTTCTCTTTATAATTGCCTTTCACCTGAAAACAAGATCAAACTTTCAGAGCGTGCGCAGTCATTGCTGGACATGCAGAAATGATCTTTCATCTGCAAATGACCATGCCCACTGCGGATCCCCGTGATCTGCCGGGGGTTTTTCCATGATTTGCTTTTTCCTGCGATCTGTGGTATAATAGAAGCAACGGCTCCGCAACGAGCCCATCCTATCATGAAAGAGGTAACACTATGAATCCGAAAGAAATGATGAAGTTAAAGCCGATGATGGAAGAATTCCGTGACCGCCATCCGAGATTTGTGGAATTTTTCAGCTATGCCGGACAGAGCATCACCGAGGACTCCCTCATCGAGATCGCCATCACCGATGCGGACGGCAAGAAGATCATCACCAATATGCGTGTCGCACCGGAGGATCTGGAGCTGTTTGCGCTGATGCGGAGTATGCTCGGCTGAGCGATATGCCGAAAACGAACACGGAACGCTGATGATAGAAAAAGCGGGTCTGAAGGGGCGCCAGCCCCCTCCTTTTCCTCCCCCAAGGGGGCGGCTTTCCAATGATTATTCACAATGAATCTCTAAAAATTGATTTCCCTGTGAAAACGAAGATTGCTACTTGATTTTTTGTGCCGATTGTGCTATAATAAGAATAATTCTACGATGCAGGAGGAATCCCTCTATGGATTACGAACAGGCAAAAGCAAAATTGGAGCAGCTCGGTCAGACGCATCTGCTGCGCTGGTATGACGAGCTGAGCGATACCGAACAGGAGCAGCTTCTTGCGCAGATCGACGAACTGGATCCGGAGCTGCTGCAGATCTTCAAGAACAGAGGCAGCGACCAGACAAGAGGCAAGCTCGAACCGCTCGGTGCGCTGACCATCGACGACATCAACGAGAGCCGGGAACGCTTTGAGGCAGCAGGTCTCGAAGCCATCCGTGAGGGCAAGATCGGCGCTGTGCTGCTGGCTGGCGGCATGGGCACACGTCTCGGCTTTGACAAACCCAAGGGCATGTACAACCTCGGCGAGACCCGCCCGCTCTACATCTTCGAGTGTCTCATCAACAACCTCCTCGAAGTCGTGGACAAGGCAGGCACCTATGTGCCGCTGTTCATCATGACCAGCGAGAAGAACGACGAGGACACCCGTGAATTTTTAGAGGAAAACAAGTTCTTCGGCTATAATCCGGAGTATGTCCACTTCTTCATGCAGCAGATGGCGCCGGCGGTCGATCCGGACGGCAAGATCCTGCTCGAAGAGAAGGGACGCATCGCCACCTCCCCGAACGGCAACGGCGGCTGGTTCAAGTCGATGATGCAAGCCGGTTTCATGGGACTGCTCCAGCGAGAGGGCATCGAGTGGCTGAATATCTTCGCCGTGGACAATGTGCTCCAGCGCATCGCAGACCCGTGCTTTGTGGGTGCGACGCTGCTGTCCGGCTGCGATTCCGGCTCCAAGGTCATCGCCAAGGCAGCCCCGGAGGAGCGTGTCGGTGTGCTCTGTCTCGAGGACGGTGCGCCCTCGATCGTGGAGTACTACGAGATGACCGATGAGATGATCACCAGCCGTGAGCCGGACGGACGCCTGTCCTACAACTACGGCGTGATCCTGAACTATCTGTTCCAGACCTCGCACCTTGTGGACATGGTCAACAACCAGATGACCGTCCACATCGTCAACAAGAAGGTTCCCTACATCGACGACAACGGCGCTCTTGTCAGCCCGGAGGAGCCGAATGCCTACAAGTTCGAGGAGCTTGTGCTCGATATGATCCACATGCAGAAGACCTGCCTGTCCTACGAGGTCGTGCGCAGCTATGAGTTTGCGCCGATCAAGAATGCGACCGGCGTGGATTCCGTGGAGACGGCAAAGGAACTGCTGAAACTGAATGGTGTAACATTATAAGCAACTAAGCCCCCGGGAGCTCCCCGGGGGCTTCAGCTTGTCGAGAAACTCCGGTTTCTCACTTCGGGCGCCCCCCCTCCGCCGCCGTTCGGCGGCACCTCCCCCAAAGGGGGAGG
>JAIKWY010000203.1 GCA_024684395.1 Oscillospiraceae bacterium | reverse complement strand
ATAGTCTGCCTGAACCCTTGAAACAATACCTATACGACCCATAATTTTGTAATTCTCGTAAAATACAAAATCATTTTGTAAACGGCTGAAATTCTAAATGGACTTTCTGCTGTTGTTCTGTTACAATAGAACTACAAATATATTCAGGAGGTCATTGAAATGGCAGAAAAAGAACAGATACTTGACGCTATGAAGAAGGCGGGCGAGCCGCTGAATGCAGGCAAGATCGCCGAGCTGACAGGTCTTGACCGCAAGGTCGTTGACAAGGCTATGGCAGCTATGAAAAAAGACGGCTCTATCGTTTCGCCAGTAAGGTGCAAGTGGGAGCCTGCTGAAAAATAAGTATAGAAATAAGGCTGTCGGTTGACATCGGCAGCCTTCGCTGTAAGTAGGAAAATATCATGGAAATTAAAGCAGTTAAATTCAGAAAAGACGGATTCTACGGTCAGCCCTTTGTTATGGGCGGTGAGGAAGGTGCGGACAAGTTCGACAAGAATATCCGCTACCGTGGAAGTCTGCAAAACTACCTTATCGACACCGGCGATGAGGTCATTCTCGTTGATACGGGACTTCCCTCAGGCACTCCCGAAGAAGCCCCCGATGAGAATAGTCCTGCCTACACAGGCAAGGATATTTGCTCATACATGGAAGCATTTGCGGCACTGGGATACAAGCCCGAACAGGTCACAAAGATTCTGCTCACTCACAAGCACGCAGACCATTCGGGTGAATTAAAGTCATTCCCCAATGCGAAGATCTATGTGAATGCTGATGAAACTTCCGCCGATGAATTGCAGGGGCTTGACAACATCGTTCCCGTGACATTCACGGACGGCGCATATCACAACTTCCCCGAAAGCCAGAAGATCGCAGACGGCATTTACTTCATCAAGGCGAAGGGACACACGGGCGGCAACAGCCTTATCGTAGCCGAAAACGAAGGACTTTTCTATATGTTTGAGGGCGACATCACCTATGTTGACGAAGCGCTTTACGAGAACAAGTTGTCAGTCGTTTTCGATGACCTTCCTGCCGCAAGAGAAACACTTGACCGTGTGCGTGAATTTGTCCGCAGCAATCCTACCGTTTACTGCGGAACTCACACTCCGCAGGGCTATGAGAACCTTGAAGCAAAGCGGGTTATGGATCTGGATAATCCCGTTCCTACTGTTCTTGCAGAGGTAGACTTCTCGGTTATGCAGGCAAGCGGAAAGTATGTCTGTTCGATATGCGGATATGTTTACGATCCGGCAGAACACGACGGTGTAGCCTTTGAGGATCTGCCAGATGACTGGAAATGTCCCAGATGCAAGCAGGGTAAGGATAAGTTTAATAAGGCGTAAAGGAGGCTCACTATGAAGGGCACGATCAGAACGATCATTGATATTTGCATCATCATGCTTGCGGTATTTCTTATCATTCACAGACGTGTTATTTCAGCCGCCCTGACAGGCGCACCCATGCCCGAAACTCCCGAATGGCATAAGAAATGCCTCGGATGCGGAAAGGAACAGAAATGACGGTATGTTATTATACCGCAACAGGTAATTGTCTGTAAGTAGCAAAAAGCATAGGCAGTACGTTGCTCCCCATTCCTCAGCTTAAGATGCTTGTAAGAGAGTAACGCTATTAAGGAGTTATGTCATAAAAAAAGCGGCAGCCGATCTAGCTGCCGCTCATCCGATTTATCCCCTTACCGGATTTTTTTATTATTCCTAACAGTGTGCAGTCCTGTTAAGTGTATGAAACCCCATTTTCAGTGCGATCCCCCATAGATCAGCTTTCTTTTCATCATGCACAAGTCGAAAACATCAAGACGCTCGTCATTGCACAGGTCGGCATTTTTCCAGTTTGCAAGATGTGTATCTGGCACAGCAAGCAGCCATTTCTGGAGAAGTATCACATCAGCGACATTGAATATTCCGTCTGCATTTACATCGCCCTCTATATTCGTTGTCTGCTCAGCAGGGTACTCATAAATGACCTCGACCTTTTTGTAGGTCACGGTGATCTCATCATCAATTTCCTGTTCCATTTTTTCGGATGAAGCCCACCATTGCTGAAGCTCCACCTTCCCATCCGCGATCACAGCACTAACACGCTCATCTTTTTTCTTAAGTGTTCCGTCAAATTCTACTGTTGCTGTTGATCCGTTTCCAAGTTTTAGGCTGTAACCCTCAGATGTCCAGAATTTTGTTCCGCTTTCATCTACGGCATTGATCGAAAGAGCGCATCCCGCACTACCCCATGACGAGCCTGCACTGGATTTTACATCGGCAGTCATAATGATCTTTTTCAGATGTTCAGGATCGGATACGGGAATTTCCACATAACCATTTTCATTCACGAGCTTCATCGGGTCATCAAATACCTCTGACTTCAGCACCGGCTCTGCCACCGGCTCGATACCCATAGACTTGTCAGAGATCACAACCATTGCGGCAGAAAATGCAGGCAGCGTTACATTGACAGTGCTGTCATTCACGTCTTCTACCCCAAGAAGGCGAATATCCGAAGAATCACCGTATACTGCGTAAACAGCAGCCTCCTGATAATCCTTCTTTGCACCGTCAAGGACGATCGAAACGTTTTCCTCCAAGGCACTTTCCTTGTTTGTAACCATTACCGTCACAAGGCTATCATCCCCGGCATTTACTGCGGAATATGCACTTGCTTTTGAGACATCCGTCGTTTTGGTCGGCAGAAGCGTATCACCAAAGCAGCCGCCTTTTCCGTCATAGTTCGTATAAAGGTTAATACCGGAGAAGATATATCCGCTGCCGCCCCATAGAGTTGCATAGTAAACATTCTGGTCAGCATAACAGCCGAGAGCCTCTGCTTCTGCAATCGTTCCGGACACATCCTCTGCACCGCCGAAATTATATTCGGTGATACCGAGTTTCGTTCCTGGATAATATTTGTCAATGGATGCCTGAATCGTCGGCAGGATCGGTACGTTCTGCTGACACCACTGACCGATCCAGCTATTTTCCTTAAAGCCCTTCTCATAAAGGGTACGCACGGACTGAATACGGTCAGCAGCTCCCTCACGAGCTGATTCGGAGTAGTAGTGGATATCCAGTACATCCAGCAGCCTTATGCCCTCTTTATCACTTGCCTTCTTCATCTGATCAAGGTAGCAGTCAAGATACCAGTGATAGTTATTTTCAGCCTGCAAGGTCTCCCATTCTGTGGAGGAGTCATCGTCAGCAAGATGATTGTATGCTGTATATCCATACAATGCCGGACCAAATACCTCGGCATTCGGATCGAGCTTTTTGATTGCCGAAGCCATTGTGATCGACTTATCGGCAATCTCGGCGATCGTCACTCGCTGCGGGTGGATCCTTGAATGTGTATTATGCCAGAGAGCCGGTTCATTATCAAGACTGTACCCCTGCATACCGGTCTCTGTCTGCGAATTTCCAAGCGTATTTATCAAATAATTCACATATTCGTCCATATAGACAGTTCCGTCAGTCAGATCCGGAGTCTCAGCGAAAGGTGCGTCCTTAACAAGCTCCACTTTGTTCCAGCGTGCCGATGGTGCAGACTCCGCCTCAGTGACAGTTCCATCCATATCGGCTGCAACATAACCGGCTAATTGCAGAGTTGTCAATTTATAATCAAAGCCGTATTTCTGCCCCTCAGCGGAAAATACCTGTGCACAATCTGCCGGACGGTCAGATTTGGAGAGGTTGTTGTCAGAGCTATATTTCCAGTCCGAACCGGCGTTTGAAGCATTTGTTTCCCAGTTGTATGCGGTCATTCTGTTACCGCCCTGACGCACCGTATTTACCTTTACTTTGCTGTAGTCGTTCTGATGCCCATACTGGTTGATTCCGTAGATATACGGGCTGATCGCCTTACCGCTGCTTGTCATGTCTACGGTAACAGTCATGTCATAGCTGTCAGCAACCGCCGCATTAACATATGAAGGCGTACTGGATACTGTCAATGTAAGCGCTAACAGAGCAGAAATAACTTTTTTCATATTGTTCACCTCATGATTTCTTTTTATTGATCTGAGTCGGATAAAAGTTTCCTTTTCATCATGCACAGATCGAATACATCAATCCGCTCGTCCTTGCAGAGATCGGCATTTTTCCAGTTTGCAAGATGTGTATCCGGAACAGCCAGCAGCCATTTCTGGAGAAGTACCACATCGGCGACATCAAATCTGCCGTCTGCATTTACATCGCCCTCTGAGCTGTCATTTTCCGGAGTATCAGTGTGATAACTGCTCCAGTCAGGCAGTTCATCAAGCGTAATGACATAATCACTCTGATAAGTCTTCTTCAGTACCTCTGCTTCTGTGTACTCGTCAGAGAATGCTCCATTTTTCGTGATAAAGCTGCCGTTCCATGTATTGAACCATGCCCATTTTGTTCCCGATGCCATGACATTGTCAATATCGAATACAACACCGTTTTCTGTGAGTGCTATGATCTTCTTGCCGCCGGAATAGTCAAGTATTTCGGAAAATTTTGAGGCACTTGCCGAGCGTGAATGCTTGTCAAGGTACAGATCCTCACCGATAATATCCACATATTCATCGCCAGGATACCAGTCCGGATTCTGTCCGTTCCAAACCCAGATCAGATTATGGCAGCCGTAAACATTGGTAAGCTGGTCATACAGGTAAATGTAAAGATCTTTATAAGGCTCTGCTCCTTTAGCCCCCCACCAGAACCAGCCGCCTGATGCTTCATGCAAGGGTCTCCACAATACAGGTACTCCTGCATCCTGCAAGCGCAGCAGCTGCTTGGCGATACCTGCGATGTCTGCGTCAATTGCTTCTTTGCCCTTAGCATCATTTCCGTCCATGATCGCACCGATGTCAATGGTTGTATTTCTTGTGTAGAATCCGCCCCACCATCGAGGATTCCCGTTTTCCTCATCGTTTCCGCTTTTCAGGTAGTCACCGGGGGAATTCCAGTGCCAGTGGAATTCCACGATTCCGTTTTCCTTATGAAAATCGACCGCACGTTCTACCGCCTTGAAATTCGGATCACCGAACGCATTTCTTGACGGTGTATACCGCATCATGTCAAGGCCAAGAATTGCCGGCTTTTTTCCTGTTACCTCATAGATAGACTTGAATTCATTGCTGTCAAGGCCGTCATCAGCTACCTGACCTGAGATCACCTGCTTGCCGTACATATCACAAAGATAGGAAAAGAGCGCCTTTGTTTCTGGTGTAGCATCGGGGTCACAGAGCTTGTCACTCACCTGATACGCAGAATCAGGGATACGCTCAGCAGCTTTTATCTCAAGGTAATCCACTGAGATCCACCCCCATGACTTTGTGATCGTAATATCGTGCTTTCCGGCAGTCATGATAACACGGCTCATAACAGCATCATTATAATCATCCGCCTTTGTCACGAATGTTCCGACATATGTGCCGTCTATCGAGACCTTGTTTGTCTTATCACCGCCGTATCCCATTGAATTAAAAACAAGATCATACGCTCCGTCAGACGGAATGTCCACATTGAAGGTCAGTTCATCACCGCTTTCAGAGAACTTTCCAACAGTTTTTCCGCCCGAAGCCGAGGTATCTGAGATGCTTTCCAATGTGCCGGATAGAATGGCATCCTCTGCTTCATATTTCATGCTGTCCGCAGCATTCACTGTAAAGGCAGCCGACTGCATTATAGTGGCTAAAGCCGCCGTGATCGCAATCATTTTATTTCCCAAAATCAAGAATATGCACCTCCGTATCAGTAGTACAAGAAAATGAAACACCGCACAGAGCTCGTGGACAGATGTGTCGCAAAGCCGTCAGGCGGTCTTTGTGCGGTGTACCTAAAGTCTTTATGTTCAAATTATAGCACGCACAGCGGTTGAATGCAATGGATTCTGTATACAGTTTGTTCAACCGGCAGTGATGCGGATTCAACTAAATGTTGTTTTTTGTATTTTGCCGAACACAGAAAGGAGATCAAACACATGGATCATAATGAATTTCGCAACAATTTGGTCAAACGCCGCAAGGAGCTGGGATTAACACAGGAGATGCTTGCCCAGCGTCTGAATGTTTCCGCGCAGGCTGTATCCAAATGGGAGAAAGGAAGCTATCCCGACCCGGCATTGTTTCCGAAGCTTGCAAGAGTGCTGAACACCTCAATAGACGCTCTTTTTGGCGTAAAGAACAACGTTCCTGACTCAGATATCCTTCAGCAGATCCACGACCGTATTCAGAGCATTGCGCCTGATAAACGTCCGGGCGATATGATGCAAATGCTGTATGCTGCCATATACGCATATAATCCGTCATTTCATTCAGCAGGGATCATGCATGGAGATTATGACAGTGAGACCTATGCAGGTATCAAGACCGATTTTGATATAGCACTTATGCGGCTTAATTCTGACCTCAGGTATTTTCTCTACCTGGAGATGCCGGACGAAGGTGCCGGCCGCTATTTCACCAATATGAAAAACATGGCGAGACTTTTTAGCACTCTATCTGATGAGGATGCGATCCGTATTGTCCTTTATCTTGGGAGCGGCAGGCGCAGTAAAATGCATTCCGTACAGGTCATGTCAAAAAAACTCGGTATTGCTGTGGATAAGGTTCAAAGAGTGATAGACCGGCTTGATCTCCTCGGTCTTGTATGGCGTGTTTGTGTGGACACTGAGGAGGGCGAAGGGATCATGTATGGATACACCCATAATCAGGCGCTGACAATGATACTCGTACTTGCAGAGAGCATCTGCAACTATTTTAAGTCATGGGATCCTAATTATGATGTATATTCTTTCGGCTTTTTCGCAGATAAGGCGGGGGAAGCAAGAATTCCATTGCCGGAGGTAACATGGTGGGAGGACGAAGAAAAGGAATGATCTTATACGATCAGATTATTTTGTTATTTCACAAAAAGACAAAACAATTTTGTATACTACTGAAAATGTATGCAGAGCAGTCAACTTCGCTCCGTGATATTCTCACATATTTTGGCTCACGATCGACAAGTGTGTTGCAAGAAAGTACAGCATCAGAATTGATGATATTGAAGCGCGTCTACACAGCAAAATGTGAGAGGTTACAGCAGATCGAGATCGCCCATAAGCAGAAAGAAGCTCTCGACATGGAAGTCGAGAGCATCAAGGGAGATATTCGTAAACTGGATACCGAGATACGTTCTCTCATGGACAGAATGGCAGAAGCGGACTATGTGGTATTCGCCTACATTCAGCGGAGGATCAAAGAACTGCACTCCAGAAAATAGGAGATTGAACGCAAGTTGCAGACCAAGTCCTGTAAGCACAAAGCGTTCAACACAAAACCGCTGACTGAACCGCTTGCCATGTGGGATACCCTGACGGTGCAGGAAAAACATGATGTTGCCGCTAAGATGATCGAGGTCGTTTACATCTCACACCTCAGCGAGGACGTTGTTTGGACGATCACAAGGTGGTTGTAGAATTACTTTCAAGGGGAAATATAGATGTTGATATAGCCATAACTGATGGTGTTTATGTTGCACACTAGGGTAAATTATCAGGATCAGTAACTTATTGGATGATGAAATATTTTAAAGACAATGAAAAACCACCAAAGGTTATAGATATAATGATGAAGCTAATGGGATCAGATAGCCCGAATTGTCCGTTTCCTCTGATTGCGTTTCCTGCTGTGATCCTGTTTTATCATCAGTTTCGTCGGAAACGACTTCGACATCTGTTTTAACTGATGTTACAGCAGTTGTGGATATTTCTTGCGACGGTGTACCTTCAGGTGTTGAAACTGAGCTGCTGTCGTTTGCACCGCAGGAAGCGAGTGAACAGCATAATAATAGTGATAGTAACAAGGAACATTTCTTCATAAAGCTGCACCTCACAGACACATCTTGTAAATCGAAATAATAT
>JAIKWY010000197.1 GCA_024684395.1 Oscillospiraceae bacterium | reverse complement strand
TTCCACCTTGATCTGGATCAGCTCGCTCACTCTCGCTCCCGTGGCAGCAAGAAAGCGAATCACAAAGTACCAGAACAATTCGCCGTCCTCTTTCAGACGCTTCTTGAAGTACAAGTAATCCGCTTCACTGATAACATTTTCAAGAAAGGGCTTCTGCTGCACCTTGACAAATGACAGCTTCCACTTCTCTTTGCCCACGCTTTCAAGGTAGCAGTTCATACCACGCAGGCGGAGATTCACCGTCTGCGGCTTGAAGTTGTCCACAAGCCACACCTTGTATGCCGTGAGGTTCTTTTTGGTCACGCTGTCGTACTGCTCGGTGAACTGTCTCAGTGCGAACAGGTAGGCAGACTTTGAGTTTTCGGACAGATTTGTCTTGTCCAAATATACCTTAAATGTGTCAATCATATCGAAAGACCTCCTTCCGATATAATTGTAACATCTTACTTTGTGATCGTGTTGATGTAAGGCATGATTTCTTCGATTTTGGAGACTATGCGGTGCTGTTCGTTAAGAGGTGGAAGCGGGATAAGCAGATTACCCATTTCTTTTGCAGGCATTTGTCTTACCGCTGTTCCTGTTACTTTGCTTTCTACATAATTCGTATAGTCGGGTGACTTGAAATAACTTGATATATAACCAAACAAGGATTTATCCAACAGTCTAATTATAAGCATTTGTGCGCATATAAAGCCCGTATCGAATTGTTCATTAGCTTCAAATTTCGCTGTTTTTCCTACACTTCCCCTAAGTAAGCAAATAATGTCACCGTCTACAAGTTTGCCGTTACCGAGTTCGTCATACTTTTGTTGTGATATAAAACGAACATTCTGAAAGCTCATCATTTCGCCGTCAATGTCTTTTGCTCCGAAGAATGGAATACCACTCTCAACATAGTCGGCTTCAACAGGGTATTTACTACTTCTGTCACCATTCTCTAAAATAGCTAAATCGGATAATTTACACCACTCCCAGCTATCTGGAATCTCATAAGGAATTTTATCCCTTGTTACGATGACCGATTCGTGCTTGTCCTTTTTGATCTTTCCAGCCTTGATAAGTGCCTGCTTTTCGGCTCTGATACGCTCCAGCAGCACACTTGCAGGCTCATCATCGGGGTTCTGCGGAACGAGCTTGCCCTGTACTGCTTCTTGCAGGATAGACTTTTTCAGGGCTTCGGGAAATGTGGTGTTGAGGGCGGTGAGGTGTTCTTCTGCCTTGCCGTATCTTTCAATGAATGGAAGGAGTTCTTCTATCTTGGCTACTATGCGATGTTGTTCGGATAGGGGCGGAACGGGTACAATCATATTTGAAAGTGTTTTACCATTACAGTTAGGTTGTGCAGTAGCTATTGTTCCATTGCGCAACTGCGTCCAGTATAATTCACTTTCCATGAAAAATTTAAGATACTCAGAGCAAAGGGAGTTGCTATACCTCGTCCTTATCAAGTATCCTGCATAAATTGCATCTTCTGGCACATCTTTTACAAGATATGATTTTCCAACAGTACCGCCTGTTCTTGCAAATAGAATATCATTTGCTTGTAACAAATATGTATCAATATCACTTTCATCAATATCACAATATGGAACGCTATCCCATAATACTTTATTATCCTGAATATCGCTTATACGCACCATTTTTATTCGACCAGCTTGCTTTGCCGGTGCATTATATCCGTATTGAATAGACTGCGATAATTCTCCCCATCTGCACCACTCCCACGAATCAGGAATAGCCATGCCGGTGCAAAATCTCCTCCATGAAGTCACGCTCACTTTCTTCCCAGGCAACAAGCTGATTCTGTTTGATGCCTTGCGGGACAAATCCTTGTTCGATCAATGCTTGTTTCATCGAAACGCCCTTCTCCAGTCCATTCACTCTGCCCTGTGTATAGAACGGAATGAAGTTGATGTGCAGATGTGGCGAAGCCTCATCGAGGTGCATTACTGCATTGAAAAGATAAAGATTTGGATTCCTCTCCTGGAAACTCCTTACATATTCGTCCAGCATTTCTTCTACGATTTTGCCTTCTTCACTTCCGCAGGGAGCAGTCTTGCTGTCGCCGAACTGTACGATAGCTTCGTAGAACGCTTCCTCTCGTTTCCCGTTTGCGATGTGTGCATAGTAGTCAGCAATCTTCCGATCATTCCGCTTCTGCGCAGCGTTATATGCTGCGACAGATTCTCCGAACAACTGCCGGTAGGCATCCTCCACATCCTGACGGACATATGACACATTCAGGTGAACACGGGTCTTGTCTACATTCTCCGCAATGAACTTGCGATTGCTGTGATCGACGTTCGCTTCATGCTGCCGACTTGCCTTGCCGAGCGTGAAGCTGATACTCATTCTCTTCAATTCTCTCATCCTCTTTCTTTTCAAAATGGTATATTTCCGATCCGGAAATGTGCGAAAACCGCCCTGTCATGACTGAACGGATAGTGTTTACCCAATATCTGTTTTGACATTCCGGAACCGGAACATCAAAATAGACCACTCCGCCCTGCGTCGTTTTCCGGGCAAAGTCTGCGACCTTGACGGCAAAAGTCCGGCACACGTTTTCTCCGAAAAACGAAAAAACCTTTTCAGAAAAAAGACTGTGCCGGACTTCGCTGCTCCGCAGATGGGGACACATCCCCAACCCCCTCTGACGGCTGTGCCGATTTTCAAGGATCAGCATTTCCTGTTTTCTTCTTTTGAGAATTACTGCAAGCTTCGGAAAAGAAATCCGCAGAAGGCTTCACAATGACATTGCAATAAATCGCCAGCAGCTTAATCAGAATTGCCGCTTCCTTCACGTAGAAATATGTCACGAGCTGCGGATCCCCATTATATGTGAAGTGCCTGCTGTGCTGCATAATCTTGTTCTTGATCCGCAGTGCATAGTCGCTGTATTTATTCTGACCTCCGATGGTTTCAAATGCAGAAAGTGCTGTTACCAGAGAGTTGAAAAACTCTCTTGGCATGAACACTTCGACTGCACCGAGCTTATGCTTACCTTCTTCCATGTTACGCCCTCCTTGTCATTATTGGCTGTAGTTTCTTTTCCGGAACCGGAGCATTTTCTCTCAGATTCGCATCCGGATTCTGACTGCGGAACACCAGTAGCTCGTTCCAATCCTTGAAGCCTTTTACATCCAGAGCAGCCTTGACCGATGGTGACCGGACGAACCCGTTCTCCGCTTCAAACCGCCGACCGGCATCATCATTGTCCACGCATGAAATGATTTCCACGCCCTGCGCCTGTAATTGTTTCGGCACAGTCGGTTTAAGTCCAGCCATCGAAATAAACATCGCCCCTTGCAGTTTTTTCCTGTCGCAGAATGTATAAAAACTCATGAGATCAATCGCACTTTCAAAGAGGTATGCCCGCTTCGGTTTGCCGTCCTTTGCCGGAAACGGCATGAACCGGAAGACACTTTCGCCGGTTCCGGTCGCCATGCCCTTGAAGCGTTTGTAGGAATTGGTTCCCTGAATTTCTGCACCGATCACTTTTCCCTCATCGTCCCTATGTACAAAAACAGCGTTGCCGTATTTCGTGGATTGGTAGAGCAGTCCGGTGTGAACCAACTCTTCCACGATCGCCGCCGGGATCCTTCTGGTCTTAGTGAAGTAGGCAAACATCCGGCGCATGTTATCAGCCTGTTCCGGTAGGATCAGCTCTTTGTTTTTCACAACAGGCAGTGTAGTTTTCGGCGGCGATGTGTACTGCGGAGCCTGCCTTCTCGGATACTCCGCCGCACGCATGGTACTAATGTCCTGCCCGGTCAGCTCGTAGACAGCCTGCTTGAAATCGTAACCGAGTACATGCGTCAGGCAGTCGATGGCATTGTTCGTGCGCCCGGTATTCGTGTAGTGGTAGTACCACTGGTTCTCCTCCGGCTTGATGCACAGACCGGGATACTCTTTTACGTAATAATCACGCCCCCGCTTCTCCACAGAGTAGCCGCTGCTCTGAAAATAGGAAAGCAGATCGGAGGAACGGGCGGATTGGATCAGGTTGTTAAAATCATCTTTATTCATTTTGAATCCTTTCATGTAGCAGCCGTTCGTGTAAATGGAACGGCTGCGATTTTTGTTTATGATTGACTTTTTGATGGGGGTGTGATATAATCATTACAAGTAGTTCACTGCTACAAATCGGAATTTGTGCGTGCCCGCACAGGGCAGGATTCTCACAATGCGCCTTACGGCGCAAAGGTCGAATAGGGTGCTATGATAAATCGGAAATTAGGTGAGGAATAATGACTGTAAAACAAGCATTGGAACATTACTTTGAAGTCAAATCAGATTTTTATTGTAAATATAAAGATGTAGACTTACCAAAACCAATAAAACCTATTGAGATAACGAAAGAAGTGGACTTTGAAGAAATTGAAAAAGAACTTGGGTTTAGTATCCATACAGATATAAAGAGCTTTCTCTCATCATATTGGTTTAACGAGATTGAAGGATTTTGTAACGATAGATATGTTCATATCAATGGAATAAACACTATAGAAGATGTACGCAATGATGTTTTAGTCGGCTTTCTTATGGGAGATGATCACTTTCTGAAAGATGCTCATTATTGGTACATGGGAATATATGAGCCATTTTCTTTATTTGTCAATAATACAACAGGTGAAGTCTCAGCAGCAATAATATACGAGCATAATACAATTCATCTATTTGATTCGATAAGTGACTTTATTATCAATATCAAAACCGAAATCACCTCATAAATTATGATTTATCATAGCACCTATTCGACCTTTGCCGCAAAGCGGCATTGGGAGAAGCCTGCCAGCGGGGGCTCCCCGCAAATTCTGATTTATACCCGGAGGTGATCCTCACGTGTACCTGGTTCTATGTTGAATCCAAATCGCTTTCTCCGATCATAGACAAGGCACAGAAGATGCCGCTTTCCCACGACATCATGCTTGCCATGTCAAAGCCTAATACCATGTCAGGCAATATCCGTCCTACCGATATGGCAGCCGTCCTTGCGCCGAACAAGCAGGGCGGCATAGCTGTGTTCCCAATGATCTGGGGATTCACACTTGAGACTTCCTCGAAGCCGCTCATCAACTGCCGCATTGAGACAGCCGATCAGAAGCCCATCTGGAGAAGCTCCTGGGCGAAAAGAAGATGTGTCATTCCAGCTTCATGGTATTTTGAATGGGGCATACCGCCATCGTCCGTCGATTTTCGGAATGCAAGCGAACAGCGTAACATCAAGAAAGAAAAATATGCAATCCAGCCGCAGGGTTCCGAGATCACATATCTTGCCGGACTTTATCGTTTCGAGGAGCATCGTGGAGTACAAGTTCCGATGTTCACAGTTCTTACAAGAGAATCCGTAGAGCCCGTGAGCGATATACATGACCGGATGCCAGTGATACTCGGCAGAGAGCATCTACGTGAATGGATCCATCCTTACGGCGATCCCGGTAGAATTGCAAAGATGGCTTTGACCGATATTGTTATGGAGAAGGCCGGTGATTATCCGGATCCGAAGCCTGCGTTTATGCAGATATAAAAGTGGGACATTGTTATAAATCGGTATTTAATGGAGGCATTCTATGATTTTAGCTGTTATTGAAAGTTTTGTCCTTAATTTTGTTTTACTGCTTGTATGTGTCATGAATATACGGAACGGTGCAGTCGGCGGCGTCCATTACTATGAGCAGCCGGTCAAAGACCGTGTTGTAGAGTTAGGACTTATTACGGAAAATGAGATCAAGCGAAACTATGCTGTCTCCGGTCTTATTTTTATGCTGGTTCTTCTTATAGCCGCTCCGATAATGGTGTTCTGTGTAAACGGTGCAGAGACTTTTTTTGACGGATTTATCCAACTCACTATTATGTACTTGCTATGTGGGTTATTTGATCGTGTATTTATAGACTGGTACTGGGTGGGACATACGAAGGCGTGGCTGATCCCTGGTACAGAAGATCTGATGCCATATATCCATAAGAAAACATGGCTTACTAAAATCATAGGTACTATTATAGGCTATCCTATGTTTGCGGCATTGCTTTCGTGGATATTCACATTGATACTGAAATAAATTATGATTTAACGGGCATACACCAATCAATCCCCCCTTGCAGCAGCAAGGGGGATTTTCAGTCATCTCATTCTCGGCTCCATCCTGTCATCATCCTTCGGAATCTCACCCGGCACCACATCGTCAGAATCAGTCTGCCCGTACTGCGCTTTTCGCTCCGCGGCTTCCTCGGCTGTCTCGATGATCGGATCTGCATCCTCCTCCGGATCAAGCAGCGCATCTTCCTGTATACTAAGACCGGAAAGCCGCTGCTCCAGCTCAGCAAGCTCCTGCTGCTTCTGCTCCAGATCATCGGCATGGGGGAACGTCATCATGCTGCGCTCCTGTGCCTGCTGCAAATCCGTTTCAAGCTTGGTAATGGCAGCCGTAAGATTGCTCTACGCTTTTGCAATGCCGCTCTCCATGAAATTTGCAAGCCGCTGCATGTTGTCC